>CAZSGZ010000008.1:0-4237 GCA_964606455.1 uncultured Spirochaetales bacterium | reverse complement strand
ATATACTGAATTGTCTCATCTGAGGTGATGCCAAATTGCATATTTTCCCGACTATAGTAACTTGATATATGAAACAGAAACCGGATTACAGCGTTGCAGCCGCAAAATGCCCCGGCATCCCCGAAGAAACCATAAAACGGCATTTTGAAAGCCTGCATGATGAATATTTCCATTATTTTGATCCAAACACCGTCGCGGAACATATCGCGAAACTTCATTCCCTTTCAGAGGACGGACCGGTAAAAACAATTGTCCGCGCCCGGGAGAACGGGGAAATTGAATGTACCATACTAGCCGTCGATTACCCTTCCGTTTTCTCTTTCATTACCGGCCTTTTAGGGGTGAAAAATTTCAACATTATTTCCGGAAGCAGTTTTACCTACAGGCAAGCGCGGCGGGAACCGCCCTCACGCTATTCCCGTTACAACGGGCGGACGGTATCGATGAAAGTCCCTCTGGAAAAAAAACGGAAAATAATCGACTTCTTTACGGGGCGAATAGCCGATGCAGGTTCCGTCCGGGTGTGGCAGGCCGAATTTGAAGCATTGATAGGGGAAGTCTTCCGCCTTTTAGAGACCGAGGGGGAAAAGGGGATCGATGCCGCGAAGCGGAAGGTACATGAATACGTGGCTGAGGCCCTCTCGAAGCGCACTCTCAGCGACCAGGCAGTACTGTTTCCCGTTGATATTTCCATCGGGGAAACGACGGAACGGACAAAACTGTCAATTACATCGGTGGACACTCCATTTTTTCTCTATGCGGTAAGTACGGCCCTCGGCCTGCACCGGGTGTCCATCGAATCCGTTCACATTCAGACCATCGGGGAAAAGGCGGTGGACGAATTCGAAATTGCCGATTTGAGGGGAAATCCGATCACCTCCCGGCGGCAGCTCAACCAGATCAAATTTTCAATCCTCTTTACAAAACAATTTACCTACTTTCTTTGGAAATCCCCCGATCCCTTCCGGGCCCTCCTGCGTTTTGAAAATATTCTGCAGGACATGGCGGAACATACCGAAGACATGGGACAGGGGAAATATCTTTCCGATCCGACTATTCTAAAGGAACTGGCCCGGCTCCTCGGAGCCAGCGATTTTCTCTGGGAAGATTTTATCCGGACCCAGTATGAAACAATTCTCCCGCTCCTTTCCCCGCGGATTAAAAAACGGTATTTCAGCCATACCCCGGAGGAAATGGAAAGCGCCCTCCGGGAGGAACTCAAAACCCGCGGCACCCTCGGGGAGAAGAAAGAGGTCTTGAACAGTTTCAAAGACAGGGAAACATACTTAATCGACTTAGACCATATTTTACAAAAAGAAGCGGATTTTCTTTTTTTAAGCAGAAAATTGACCGGCTTAGCGGAACTGATCGTTTCCACCGCGGTTTCCATTGTATGGGACACCATGACCGAAGTCCACGGAACACCCCGCACCGTCGCGGGTATCCAGACAACCTACGCGATTTTAGGACTGGGAAAGCTCGGCGGCGCCGCCCTCGGTTACGCTTCCGACATTGAACTGCTCTTCGTTTACAGCGACCAGGGTGAAAGCGACGGTAAAGAACGTATTCCGAATGCCGTTTTTTTCGAGGAGCTGTTTAAACAGGCGGTTTTACTCATCGATGCAAAACGGGAAGGTATTTTTCGGGTCGACCTCCGCCTCCGTCCCCACGGCAAGAGCGGCCCCATCGCCTGCAGCCTTGAAGAGTTTTGCCGGTATTACGGCGCCGAAGGTCAGGCCCACGCCTTTGAACTGCTCGCCCTTATCCGGATGAGGCCCTTCGGGGGCGACACGGACTTGGGGAGCAGAATAGAGCGGCTGCGGGACGAATACGTTTTCGCGACAAACAGGATCGACCTGCAGGAACTCAGAACGCTTAGGGAAAAACAGCTGCAGGAAAAAACGGACCCCCTCCGGCAGAACGCTAAATTCAGCCCCGGCGCGCTGGTCGATCTGGAATATACGGTACAGATCCTGCAGTATCTGTATGCACGGGACAATCCGGCACTGAAAACCCCGCGGATCCACGTTGCCCTGGAGGAACTGGCGCGGGGGGGGATTATGTCGGAACGGGAGCTGAAAGAAATTGTCGCGGCCTATCACTTTTTCAGAAAGCTGATTAACGGCCTACGTATGCTCCGGGGTTCCGCGGAAGATCTCTTCCTGCCGGATGTCGATTCCGACGAATACCTTCATCTTGCACGGCGAATCGGGTACGAACCGGGCGAAGGCTTTACTCCGGCACGGCAGCTCTCCCTCGACTTTCAGACAACCACCGCAACTATCCGCCGTTTTGTAGAACACTATCTCGGCCGGGACTGGATCCCCGAAGAAAGCGCTGGAAACGCCGCCGATCTGGTCCTCTCCGACTCGCTTCCCATGGAACCGCGGAACAAGATACTGTCCGCCGCGGGATTTTTCGAAACCCGGCGGGCATACGTCAACCTGAAGGCCCTGGCCGGTGAAGGCCGGCGGCGCAGGCTCTTCGCCCGGCTTTCCGTGCTTGCATGGGACGTCCTTGCCCAATCGCCGGCCCCGGATATGGCTCTGAATAACTGGGAACGTTTCGAGCACTCAATCGCCGACATAGAAAATCACTACGGCGAGCTCCTGCGGCAGCCGAAGCGTCTTGAACTCTTGCTGCAGGTTTTTGCAAGCAGCCAGTTTCTGGCGGACATCCTTATCAAGTATCCCGAATTCTACAATTGGGTTACCGACCCGGTGCGAATCCGTTCGCTGCGGAAGCGGGAGGACATTGCGGCGGACCTGCGGCGGGAAACGGCTTCCGCCGAAAGCGAGGAAGAGTGGGAACGGAGGGTCCGGAAGTTCCGGAAACGGGAAATACTGCGGATTGCGACCCGGGACATCTGCCTGCTTGTGTCTATCGAAGAAATTACAGCGGAGCTTTCCTACCTGGCCGACGCGATTATTGAAAATACCCTTGCCTACATCCGAAGGGACGCCCCCCCCTTCCCCTTCTGCATCTGCGCCTTCGGGAAACTCGGAGGCGGGGAGCTCAACTACAGCTCGGACCTCGATTTAATCGGAATCTATGCCGTACCGGAGGGCCGCGGGAAAGAGGAAACGGAGCGGACCTGCGGGTCATGGATGGAAAAACTCCGCTCCCTCCTCTCCGATCATACCGATGAAGGATACGTGTACCGGATTGACCTCCGCCTCCGTCCCTACGGCAGATCGGGAAATATCGTCTACTCCCGGGACGCGCTTCTAGGGTATTACCATCACACGGCTTCGCTGTGGGAGGTGCAGGCACTGCTGAAGCTCCGCCCCGTTGCCGGCGACACGAAGCTTGGAGAGGATTTCCTTTCGGCAGTCCGTCCGGTATTAGTTAAGGAGTACATTAAAAAGGAAGTTATTGAAACAATTACGACTCTCCGCGCGGAAGCGGTAAAAAAAAGCGCCCTCTCCGTCTTGAACGGAAAAGACATTAAATCCGGAGAGGGGGGGATCCGCGATATTGAATTCCTGCTCCAGGGGTTTCAGCTGGTTTTTTGTAACCGGTTTCCGGAAGTGCTGACGGGGAACACCCTCGAAGGGGTCCGCCGCCTGGGAGAACAGGGGCTCATGCCGGTAAGTACTGCCGCTGCGCTCGCGGAAGACTACACCTTTCTCCGCCGGACCGAACACTTTCTCCAGATCCTCGAAGACCGGCAGACCCACACACTGCCGAAGACCGAACGGGAACGGGAGCTGTTGGCAAAGCGAATGTCCCGAAGGGGAATGAAGCACGATGAATTTTATTCCCGTCTCGAAGAGACCCTGCGGCGGGTACACAGGGCGTATGAAACCTATCTTCTCGGCATGACGGAGGCCCCGCCGGTCCATGAAAACTGAACGCGTTATCCGCAGCTTCCGGTTAAACGGAAACAGGTACAGTTACGTACTGCTCAAACGGAGGGGACAAAAACATATCCGGCTGAAAATAGGGACCGACGGCGGGATAACGGTTTCGGCCCCTCATACCGCCCTCATGAGCAGGATCGACAGGATGATCGAAGAAAAAAAGGAGTGGATACAGAAACACCTGGACAGCTATCTCCACTTGTCGCGTATGTACGATCCCCTGCGGCAAATCCCCTATTTCGGCGAGTGGTACACCGTTGCATACCGGCGGGAAAAACGGAAGGGGACCGTCCGCATCGATGAAAACAGCCGTACTCTGTTTCTCGAATCGGAATCGGCGGACCCCGCTCATTTGCGGCAGGTCCTGCACCGGC
>CAZSGZ010000007.1:0-32178 GCA_964606455.1 uncultured Spirochaetales bacterium | reverse complement strand
TATTGTTACCATGCCGTCCCGTTCTCCCTCTTCACAATGACGGTCTATTTGGAACAGCACCCGAAAAGTCTCCGGGACCAGGCCGCAATTGACGGCGCGGGCCCCCTCCGCTATCTCGTACGGATCCTGGTCCCCACCTCGCTGCCGGTAATTACAACCACCGCCATGATAACCTTCATGAACGGCTGGAATTCCTTTCTCGCGCCGCTCTTGTTTATTAACGACAACGAAAAATTCACCATCAGCGTGAAACTCTTCTCTCTCATCGGCAACCTGGGATCGGCCCATCCCCAATGGAACCTCTTCGCGGCGGCTTCGGTCGTTAATCTGCTGATTATCGGGGCTATTTTCGGTCCGCTGAAACGCCCGCTGCAGACAACGGCCCTCCGGGATTTTGATGATTAATGTTTTCAATTTTTCCGTTTTTCTGTTATAATTGAAAGGACAAGGGGGAAATAGAGCCATGAGCAAGCCCCTCAACATATACATTTCAGCAACACGGCAGAACGACGGGAAAACGACTACCTCTCTGGGTTTTTTCAACGCTTTTTCAGATTTTTTTAACAACGTCGGCTATATGAAACCGGTAGGCCAGCGGGTAAGTTACCTCGAAGGACATCCCATCGATAACGATGTAAAGCTGATGAGTGATGTTTACAGGATAACCGGCAGTTTGAACAATTTAAGCCCGGTGTCCATTCCAAAAGGATTTACCGAAAAATTTATTTTGGAAGGAAAAACAACCGGACCGGAAGATAAAATCATCGACGCCTACAAAAAAGCCAGCAAGGATAAGGACATGATGGTGATCGAAGGGACCGGCCACGCGGGGGTCGGCTCGGTTATCGGACTGTCAAACGCCCGGGTAGCGAAAATTCTTAGATCGTCGGCCATTATCGTTACCTGCGGCGGAATCGGGCGACCGATTGACGAGGTGATGCTCAACAAGGCGGTATTCGACCAGAACGGGGTCAAGGTGGTCGGTGTCATCGTCAACAAGGTGCTTCCTGAAAAGTACGATAAAATCAACAAACTCGTCCGCTTAGGTTTCAAATCGAAGGGACTTCCCGTCCTCGGGGTCATTCCCTATTTCGAATTGTTGTCGAATCCCACTATTCGGCAAATTATGGAAGAGTGCGGGGGAAAGACACTGTGCAGTGCGGGTGACCTCGACACTGCCATAAGCAAGGTCATTGTCGGAGCCATGCCTTCCCATACGGCCCTCGATTACTTCAAGGGTGAAGTACTGTTAATAACACCGGGCAACAGGGACGATCTGCTGATAGCGGCCCTCTCCTGCACCGCCCCGGGCGTCTGCGATGAATACAACGTAAAAGGAATCGTACTTACCGGCGGGCTTATGCCCCATCCCACTATTCAGAAAATGATCTGCCGTACACCCATTCCCGTCATTCTCGTCGAGGAAGATACCTTTACCACCGCAAAACAAATTACCAATATGATTATAAAAATCAAGCCCGAGGCCACGGAAAAGATCGATAAAATTAAGGAAATTATCAGAGAGTATGTCGACATTTCCGCCGTATTGGAAGAGGTAAGCAATGCCGGAGAAAAAAACTAATTTCCAGCCGGCCATGAATAAAGGGGAGGAAGAATTACGGAAGGTATGGAATTCCGACGAGAAAAAAGCCGCGATTCCAGAATTATGCGGCTGTACAGTCGATAAGAACGGCATCCGTCTCCTCTACTTCAAAGCCCGCTGCTCAATTGATATGCCGGACTGCGAAATAAGTCCGGCTGATCTGAAACTATATGAAAAAATCCTCCTGCTGCATTACCTCTCGCGGCCGCTGAGCTTTAACGGAGCGCTCCCCCCGCCGCGGGAAGAACAAAAATGGATAACCTTCAAGCAGCTTCCGAATGCCGAATTCTACAACGCAACCTACCAGAAGCGGGGGCCGAACATTATCCTTTCCGCGTTTGCAAAACGGCCGGACCGGCTTGTGGAGGCGGGCAAAAATATGGGAGGGGAAAAAGGCAGCTACGGCGATTACTCGGTTGTTGTAAGCCCGCTTCCGAAAATCGATGCCATGGCAGTACTCTACGCCGGGGACGATGAACTGCCGCCCGCGGCCGAAATCCTTTTTCCGGCGGACATCCATCGATATCTGCCCCTTGAAGACACTGCCGTGTTGTCCGGAATTATAGCGGTGCGTCTGATGAAGGCAGCTGACGGGGGAAACAAGTAACGATGTCGCCCTCCTTCTGTCCCGGCCAGGACCGGCGCTGCTGGAGGCCGGAAGATATCTGCACGGTGGACTGTCCCTCCTGCGGGTACAAAATCGAATTATTCAAAGACGAAGGAAAACGGAACTGTCCCCGGTGCGGGACTACCGTGCACAATCCGCGGGTACTGCAGAGCTGCGCCGCCTGGTGCGCCTACTCCGACGCTTGTGTCGGCATTTCAGCGGAAAATGAAAACGCGGCCGGCGGAGGCGGTCTCGCAGCGTCGCTGATCGATTTTTTGGCCGGCTTCGGCAGCTGCGGCGGCGAGGGAACCTCCCGTCTGCGGGACGCTGAACGATACGCCGCGCGGGACGGGATCAATTCTTCGTTTTCAGCGGCCGCGGTAAAAGTAACCTATATCGTTTTTGCCTTTTTAACGCTTCCCGGAAAACACGAACTGCGGCGCCTTGCATTGGAATTACAGGACCGTATTCCCCCTGAAATTGTACATGAAGCACGGACCGTTGTCTCCGGGCTCCCCGGCCCCTGGTCCGAAGACGGGGCGAAAACGGGGACGGCATCCGCTGAACTGCGGACATTATTCGACATTATCTAACCGGGCGATCGGGCGGCGGCAGTTACTATTTCTCAGCAGATCCGCGGCAGCAGCAGTCCCCGGGGAAAACCGAGTATCCGTCTGCCGCCGATTTCGGTCGTCAGCACAACCTTCCCGGGATGTTCCTCCGTTACTTCGCCGACACAGACGGCTGCGCCGCCGCCGGGGAGGGACCGCAGCTTCTCCGCCGCGCCGTCCGCCGAAGCGGAGGCTACGACTGCGATAAACACCCCTTCGTTTGCCACTTCCAGCGGATTCAGGCCGAGTATCCCGGCTAGAGCGCGTACGTTATCTAAGACGGGAAAGCGTTCCTCCTCCACACGCATGCCGAAGTTCCTGCCGGACACTATTTCATTGCACACGGCGGCGGCGCCGCCCCGGGTGGCGTCCCGCATAAACCGGAGCTCCCCGCCGAAGCCGAACAGTTCCGCGCACAGCGGATACAGCGGCGCGGCATCGGAAACCGGGGCCTTACCCGCTGACAGCCTTTCCCTGGCGGCGAGAAGGGCCATCCCGTGGGAGCCTACGGGCCCGGAACAGATGACCTTGTCCCCCGGGACAATCCTGCCCGCGGAAAGGGGGACTGGCGCTGCCCGTTCCCCGATACCGGAGGTGTTGATGTAAATACCGCCGCCACGGCCCCGGGGCACGACCTTCGTGTCCCCGGTAACGACCGCGGTCCCGGTTTCCGCCGCCGCGGCCCCGATAGAATCGGCAATACGTTCCAGGTCCGCAATGGGAAACCCTTCCTCGAGCACCATGCCGACGGAAAGATACATAGGTCTCCCCCCGCTTACGGCCAAATCGTTACAGGTCCCGTAGACCGCAAGCTTTCCAATGTCCCCGCCCGGGAAAAAGTATGGCTGGACCGTGTAGGTATCGGTCGTGAACAGCAGATCCGGTCCGGTTTCTTTCCCGCGCATACCTAATACGAGGGATGCCGCGTCGGTCAATTCCCCGTAAAAGCTGTTTTTCAGCCGCGGATAAATGACGTTCTCGACTAATTCCCGCGACAGGGCCCCGCCGCTGCCGTGCTCGAGTGTTATCCGCCCGTCCATGAACGCTCCTTCGTATCGGCGTCTCCGTACTGAAACCAGGCCGCGCAGGCGCCCTCCGAGGAAACCATGCAGGGCCCGGATGGCCGATCGGGAGTACATCCGCTTCCAAAAAGGGGACAATCCGGCGGAAGTGCTTTCCCCTGAATGATGCTTCCGCACAAACAGGTCCCCGGGTCGGTGTTGACCGGCGGAGGAATGCCGAACCGTTTCTCCGCATCGATTCCTTCGTACTCTGCTTTCAAGTTCATTCCGCTTGCGGGGATGTACCCGAATCCTCTCCAGAGCGAATCCGCCGGCTCGAAAAGGGTCCGTATAACTTCCACCGCCTTCGGGTTTCCCTCCTCCCGGACCACCCTCGAATATGCATTCACCACCCGGCATTCCCCCCCGGCAATCAGCCCGAGCAGGGCTTCAATCCCGGCAAGGAGGTCCTCCGCCTCAAAACCTGTTATTACACCGGGCACCCGGTACTCCCCGCATAAAAAGCCGTAGACTTTTCGGCCGATAATAACAGACACATGGCCGGGCAGGAGAAATCCGTCAATTGAAAACGAATTGTCTCCGAGGAGCGCGCGCAGGGCCGGCGGGACAAGCTTGAAGGCGGGATAGAGAAACAAGTTCGAAATTGACTTTTTAAAGGCTTCGAGAAAAACGGTGGCAATTGCGGGAATGGTGGTTTCAAAACCGATGCCCAAAAAAACGACATCTCTTGCGGCCGTTTCGGCATATTCCACCAGTTCCCAGGGAGAATAGATTATCTTTACCCTGTCAGTCCCCATGTACGAGGAGAGGCTGCTGCCGAAGCGGTCCGGGACCTTCAGCATGTCCCCGAAGGTGGCAATTACCGCATCCTCTTCTTCAATAAGCCGCAGAGCGTTTTCAATGTACGATGCGGGTGTTACGCAGACGGGGCAGCCGGGTCCGGAAACGAGCCGCACCCCGTCCGGAAGCAGCGACAGTACGCCGGTCCGCCGGAGGGCCACGGTGTGGGTGCCGCATACTTCCATTATTTGTACCGGCCGGCCAATGCTTCGCGCGTGCCCGGCAATGCTCTCGAGAAGATGCCGTACTGTTTTCAGGCGCCGGCTGCCGTATACCTCATCCAAAGCCGGTAATCCCGTTATCCCCCGCCTGCAGCATGTCCCACCTTTCGATCTGCCGTTCCGCCTCTTCCGGTTCTACTTTCTCCAAGGCGAAGCCGGCATGAACAATAGTGAAATCGCCCACCTTCGGACCTAAGAGAAGGGACACATCCGCTTTCAGTTCTATACCCCCCTGCCGCATAATTGCCTTGTTTTCCGGCAGCAGGCGGACAATTTCCATCGGTACCGCAAGACACATAAATACTCCCGCTGTTACCTAGTGTAAACCCTATTCGCCGCTTTTTCCAGGACTATTTTTATAATATACCTGCCCTAACGCCAGACCGCCGTCACCGGGAGAGACCCGCGCATTCGTAACAACGGTAAAGCCCCGCGCTTCGAGCATCGGCTTTAGCAGGTACCGCAGCAGCATATTCTGAAAAACTCCCCCGCCGAGACACACTGCCGTCAACCCCGTCTCTTTTCCGGCAATTTCTACGCCCGAACAGACAGCCTCGGCCATTCTCCGGTGAAACAGGTATGACAATTCCCGCCGCATCGAAGGACCGGCAGCAGCAGCGCTTCCCGGCGGCGGCGATACCTGCTCCGGATATCCGCATATGTCCGCGAGTTCCGCAAAGAGGGGCAGCGGGTCGAGAATAAACAGCGGCTCGTCCCAGTTCTCAGGCAGGACGCCGCAATCTCCGGGCGCGGCCGTTCGAATTGCCGGCAGGTGCCCGGACAGGTGCAAAGACTGCCGACTGCGGACGTCCCGGCCTTCCCCGGTTTCCCGCGCATGCCCGAGGGCGGCCCACTCCATCTTGATCGGCCCCTCGCCTTCGTAGCCGGCTGTTGTAACAAACCCTAAGAGAAATGCCGCGGCATCGAAAAGCCGTCCCGCCGAGGTTGTGAAGGGGGAATTGAGGCCCCGCTCGATCATCCGTGCGAGGACCTTGCGGTCCGGGCCGCCGAACAAAGCCCCCGAGGTATGCCGTCCGGTACGGAATGCATGCAGCAGAGAAAAAACAGACCGCTCCGGTTCATAAATTGCCGCCTCGCCGCCGGGCAGGCGAAAGGGCCGAAACGCGCCGAGCCGGCGGAAGCCGGAACGGGAAGCGTACAGTATTTCTCCGCCCCAAACCGTACCGTCGGTGCCGTAGCCGGTGCCGTCAAAACATACGCCGATAGCCTCGGAAAGACCGTGCTCCGCCATGACCGAAAGGGCATGGGCGTGATGGTGCTGCACTTCGATTTTTTCCGGGACCTCCGTTTGTCGGGCCCAGGCGGCGGAGAAATACCCGGGGTGCATGTCGCAGACAATCCGTTCGGGACGTACTTTATACAGTTCCAGTATACGGGCAACCGATTGTTCAAATCCTTCCATGGCCCGGGGCTCCTGCAAGTCCCCCGCGTAGGGCGACAAATACACCATTTCCCCGTCGGCATAGGCGGCGGAGTTTTTCAAATCGCCGCCGGCTGCCAGTACCGGAGCTTCCGCCCCTTTTGGAAGGTGCAGCACTTCCGGCACCCAGCCCCTCGACCTGCGGATAAGAGTTACCTCCGGTTTACGCTTGCTCCCCGCCGCCGGCCGCGGGAAACCGGCGCGGATAATTGAATCGTCCGAATACAGAAGAATGGGCCGGTCATGATACAGGAACAGATCGGCCGAATCGGAAAGGACGGTAAACGCTTCGTCGGGATCGGTAATTATCGGTTCGTTACTCCTGTTTCCGCTTGTCATAATTAAATGCCGGTAGGAGATGTCAATACCCGGATGAAAGAACAACAGCATGTGCAGCGGCGTATAGGGCAGCATGATCCCGAAGGACCCGGTATCCGAAACAGTATACAGATGAGCGGGAATGTCCCGGCGCGCTTCGAGAATGACGATGGGATGCCGCGGCGTTATAAGGAGTTCCGCCTCCTCTTCGGATATATAGCAGAGCCTGCGCGCTTCGGCAAGCCCGTTTACCATCAGCGCGAAGGGCTTCTTCTCCCGTTCTTTCCCGAACCTCAGTTTCTCCACCGCCGCGGGGAAACGCGGGTCCGCGGCAAGATGGAAACCTCCGATCCCCTGTACCGCGACGACCTTCCCCTCCCGAAGCGCCCTGACTGCCGCCGCGGCGGGACCGATTCCCGCGTCTGCCGCCGGCACTTCCGGTCTGACACGAAGCCGGGGGCCGCAGACGGCACATGAGTTTGTCTGTGAATGAAAGCGCCTGTCCTTGGGATTTGTGTATTCTCCGAGGCAAGCGGGACACTGGCGGAACTTGGCCATGGAGGTGTTTCCCCGGTCAAAAGGTGTGTCGGCGACAATGGAATACCTGGGGCCGCACTGGGTGCAGGTAATAAAGGGATATAAGTACCGCCGGTTTTCCGGGTCGAGCAGCTCCCGGCGGCAGTCTTCGCAGAGGGCGAGGTCCGGAGGAATGGGGGGGAAGAGATAATCCGATTCTTCGCTTGCCGTAATGGAAAAACCCGTATCATGACACGGTTCGAGTATCTCCGTTTTGATGGAATCGATGCTGGCGGCGGAAGGGACCTCCGTGCGGAAATGTTTTTCGAAATCGTCGATTTTTTCCGGGGGGCCCTCAACCTCGGCTATCACAACGGAGCGCCGGTTTTGTACAAACCCGGCAACCCCTGCCGCGGCGGCACACCGGTAGACCGCGGGACGAAACCCCACCCCCTGAATAATTCCCCGGTAGGTATAGCGTTTCCGGACAACAGAATTTGTATTTTCCACAATTTTCCCGCCGCCGTTATTGTATACCGGCTTGTTGCATTATGAAAGGTGCTGAATTATAATGCTCACATGCATGAATGGGCCCTGGCGGAGGCGGTTATTGAATCGGTAAAACACGAGCTTACGGGACATACCGTTGTGTCCGTGGATACAGTCGAACTTTCCTTAGGTGAACTGCAGAATATCGAAGAAGACATCCTGCGGGAGGGGTTGAAGGCCTTCCTGCCTCCGGACATTCCCCTGGCAGAGGAGAACATCGTTTTTAAAAAAGAACCCGCAGGGTTCACCTGCAGGAGCTGCGGTTTCTCCTGGACCCTCGACGGCGGAACATTGACTGATGATGAACGGGAAAGCATCCACTTTCTTCCGGAGGCGGCGTACTCCTATATCTCCTGTCCCGCCTGCGGCAGTGCCGATTTCACCATTACAGCAGGCAGAGGAGTTTCGATTAACAAAATAGAATTCCGGGAGCGGGAATAAGGCATGACCGACCCTAGGGTGCATATCATCGAAAAACGCCTTTCCGGCATTGAACGGACATTTGTCTTTGTAAGCGGAAAGGGGGGAGTAGGAAAAAGCAGCTGCGCCTGTGTTTCTGCTCTTGCTCTTGCCGCGGCGGGCAGAAAAACCGGCTTACTGGATTTGGATTTTCAGGGTGCTTCGGACCACATCCTTCTAGGGGTAAAACCCTCTTTTCCCGAAGAGGAATCCGGCATCCTTCCCCTTTCCCCGGTACCGGGGCTGCGGTTTATGAGTATTACCTGCTTTACCGGCGAACGGGATGTCCCCCTTCGCGGAAGCAGCGTTACCGATGCAATTATCGAGCTGCTTGCCGTAACAATTTGGACGAATACTGAAATTCTCATTATCGATATGCCTCCCGGCTGCGGAGATGAAATTCTCGATGTTCTCCGATTCATTCCGCGGGGAGAGATGATATTAATAAGTACACCGGAAATCCTGTCCCGAAGCATTACGGCACGCACCGCCGGACTGCTGTCCCGGATGGGCGCGCGCGTAGCGGGAATCATCATAAACATGGAAGGAAGAGATCAGGGGGAAAACGCGCCGCCGGGCATCGACGGTATCGGGGTCCTCGGAACAATACCCTATTTGCCGGACTTTGAACAAGCAGTCGGGCATCCGGAAACTCTCTCTGAAACAGTAATGGCCCGCCGGTTACGCGATATCCTGCAGGGGCGTCTTCTATAACCGGCTTTCCTATTATTCGGCGCTACAGCTTTTTTTTCAAAACAGTCAGCAGGGTGCTTGTTTCAATAGGCTTTTGAAAAACGCCGTCTAACCCTAAGTCCTTGTAGTCTATGTTCGAGGCAAGAGCATTGCCCACCGAAGACAGCATGTAGATCGGCGCCGTATTGTTTAAAAGTTTTATTTCTTTAACGAAATTTTTTCCGGCATCAACCGATTCCATCATCAAATCGACGATAATGAGGTCCGGGGTATGTTCCTTGTATTTTTTCAAGCCCTCTTCCGCCGTATATGCCTCTACCATCGTGTATCCGTTGTTCTCCAGCACCATCCTCAACGAGTAGAGAACATCCTCATCGTCATCTATCGCCAATATAACATTTTTACCGTCTTTCATAGTAACCTCCGGTTTGTATTTCCTTTTCTAAAAATGCCGTTATAAACTCCATTGCGGTATTCATATTCGCCCGGGCCTTTTCCGTCAATCCTTCGGTAAACATCGTAAAATTATAACCGCGGATCCCCAACACATACCCTGTCCGTTCCTTTCCGAACAGACGTTTCACAAGCCCGATAATGCGGGAGGGTTCGAGGGAATGGGAGAACACCGACGGGTCCTCCCGGCCCTCAACCCGTTCAAAAAAAAACGGTTCCTCACCCTCCAAGGTCGCATCGATAAAAACAGTAAAATCATGGTCGGCGACAGAGAGGGTATCCTCGAGACACAGCTGATAATCGGTGTCAATCGTTACGCCGGCGATGCCGCACGCCGCAAGATATTCCGCCGCCGCGGGGCCGATACCGTCGTCCCCGCGGACCGGGTTGCCGAATGCCAGCACAAGACCGTTTCTGCCGCTCATACGTCGCTTTACTCTTTCACCTTCCGGTCGAGCAATGTATTTTCACAGTCGTACAGTTCGACGATCAGCGGCATCCGTCCCATCGCGTGGGTGGCACAGGAAAGGCAGGGATCGTAGGCCCTGATTGCCACTTCGATATGGTTTAAGAGGCCTTCGGTAATCTCCTTCCCCGAGAGGTGGCTGGCCGCCACCTTTTGTACCGCCCGGTTCATCGATTCGTTGTTGTTCGTTGTCGAAACAATCAGGTTCGCCATCTGTATCTGGTCGTTCTCATCTACCCGGTAATGGTGAAACAGCGTGCCCCGGGGCGCTTCCAGTAAGCCTACGGCCTCTCCCCGCCGTTGACCCCGGACAACAAGATCTTCGCCCTGCAGGTCCGTATCGTGGAGAAGCTCCTTGATCTTTTCTATTGAATGAAGCAGCTCGATCATTCTCGCCCAGTGATACGCCATGGTGATGTTGTTCGGCTTGTTGTCGGTAACCGCCATAAACTCCCGCCGTGCCGCCTCGGCTTCCGGCGTATCGATAAAATCGCAGGCGTTAATCCGGGCCAAAGGCCCTACCCGGTACCAGCCCTTTTCGGGACCCAGTTTTTTTACGAAGGGGAATTTCATATACGACCAGTCCTTCACCTCCTCGGCGATATAGTCGACATACTTTTGGTAATCGATATCGTCAATGACTTTCCCGCCGTCCTTGTCGATGACCCGCAGATTGCCGTGATAGATATCCATTGCCCCGTCGTTTCGCACCAGGGACATGTGGTTCGAATCGAAGGACCCGAAGGGGGCAAGTTCCTCCAAGTGCTCCACGGTGTAGTCCTTTGCTATTTTCAAGGCGCTCCGGGACCATTCAATCATCTGATCGAGGTCTTTCAGCAGGAAGTCCCGCTCCTCGATGGAGAGGTTTTTGTTGATGCCCCCGGGGATTGCGCCGGTGCCGTGAATTTTTTTGCCGGCAGTCGCCTTTATCACCTCCTGCCCGTATTTCCGCATCATAACTCCCTGAACCGCCAAGTCGGGGTGCTTCAGAGCAACGCCGATAACGTTTCGGATTGCCGGATCGGCATCGAAACCGAAAAGAAGATCGGGCGAGCAGAGATGGAAGAAATGCAGCGCGTGGGACTGGAAAAATTGTCCGTAATGCATAAGCCGGCGCATCTTTTCGGCCGTGGGTGTCAGCTTGTCGGCGCCGACGATGATGTCCATGGCTTTTGCCGCCGCTAAGTGATGGCTGACGGGACATATTCCGCACAGCCGCTGTACTAAGACCGGAGCTTCCCAGTAGGGCCTGCCCTTTACAAAGCGTCCGAAGCCGCGGAACTCGACGACGTGAAACCGGGCCTGGTGGATTTCGTTTTTCTCGTTCATCAGTAAAGATACTTTACCGTGCCCTTCTATTCTCGTAACCGGATGAATTGCCACCCGTTTTACATTTTTTGTATCAACACTCATGGCATGCTCCTTTCATCAATCATACTTTAACAGTTCGTACGGCAGTTCCAGCGGCTTATTGGTCAGGAGCGCGGTAAGCGCCTCCCAAATGGTGTCTGCCGAGGGAGGACAGCCGGGAAGGTGATAATCAATTTTTACCACTTCATGACAGGGGTATACTTTATCGAGAAGGAGCGGTATTTCCGGGTCCCCTGGAATTTTCTTGTCCGGATTATACACCGTCGGTCCGTTTAGATACGCCTCTTCCAAACACTCCTGCAGCGGAATTGTGTTCCGCATGGCGGGAAGCCCCCCCATGGTGGCGCAGTCTCCTAAGGAGATGAGTATGTCGCAGTGCTTTCTGAAGTCCTGCAGCACGTGGACATTGTCGTCATTCGAGCATCCGCCTTCGACAAGGCCGACGGCGCATCTTCCGGTAAACTTCTTGATATCGTCAATCGGCGATTTATCGAAATCCACTAACTCGATGAGTTTGAGAATTCTATCATCAATATCTAAAATCGACATGTGGCAACCAAAACATCCGGCTAAAGATGTCGTTGCAATTTTCGGTTTGGCCATTCTTTCCTCTCCTTTCCTATTTTGCTTCAATCTCGGAACCGATCGGCGCCGAATCGTAGTGGCGTTTCCCTACGGGTACCGTATATCCCACATGTTTCCGCAGAATCGCCCCGACGGGGCAGATGTCCACGGCCTTGTCCGAAGACTGCAAATCCGTAGCAGCGAGCAGGGTGGAGGAGTTAACGGCTATCATCTTGTTCAACCCCCTGCCGACAAACTCAAATACGCTTTTCCCGTCCAGGTCTTTTGACGCACGCACACAGCGGCCGCAGAGAACGCAGCGGTTTCTGTCGATAAATACCTCCGGGTGAGACCCATCGAGCTCCCGCCGGGGAAACATATACGGCAATGTCGGCGCGGTAATACCGAAGCGGTAGGCTAAGGCCTGGAGCTCACAGTTTCCGCTCTTTTCACAAAACATGCAAAAGTGGTTGCCCTCCACGAACATCATCTCGATCAGCTGCTTCCGCATCCGTTTCAGTTCTTCCGTTTCATTTTCCACAATGATACCGGGTGCGGCCGGCTGGGTGCATGCCGCCTGGGGTCGTCCGTTTACCAAGACCGTACAAACCCTGCATGCCCCGTAGGGCTCCAGCTCGTCCTTCGCGCAGAGGCGCGGAATGTATATTCCGGCGGCGTCCGCTGCCTGGAGTATTGTCTGTCCTTCTTTCGCTTCAATGTCTTTATCGTCTATTGAAAAAGTAAAAGTATCACTCATTCGTTCCCCCCTTATCGGTATATCATCGAATCGTGTCCCGCTATCCTTTTGGAATCTTCCAAAGCTTCCTGGATGTTGAAGGACGGCTGGAAACCTTCTTCGCTTTCTTTTAAAAGTGATTCGTATACCGGCCTGAATTTTTTCAGCGTGGACAGGATGGGATTCGGCGAAGTCTGTCCGAAACCGCACCTGCTCATGGTTTTTACCGTTTTCCCGAGCTCCTCGAGAATACGCAGGTCCTCCTGTTCTCCCTTCCCCTTCATGATTTTATCCAGATAACGTTTAAGGAGGACATTACCCACCCTGCAGGGCGTACAGTACCCGCAGCTCTCGTCAATGAAAAAGTCCATGTAATAATCCACAATTTCGAGGATGTCCCGTTCCTGTCCGAATACAACAATCGACCCGCCCGTGGCAAGGTCGTCATAGCAAATCGTTTTATCGAAGTCCTCCTCTCCGATCATCTGTCCGGATGGACCGCCGATCTGCAGCGCCTTTGCGTCCTCGCCGCCGACATCTTGTAAAAGCTGCCGTACGTTTATCCCGAAGGGGTATTCATACACTCCCGGCCTGGAGCAGTCGCCGGAAATGCTCAAGACTTTTGTACCGGCGCTGCCTTTGGAGCCGAGTTCGGCAAACCAGCCGGCGCCCATGTCGAGTACGCGGACCACGGCGCAAAAGGTTTCGACGTTGTTGACAACCGTCGGATAGCCCAAATAGCCTTTCTGCGCCGGAAAGGGGGGCCTGTTTTTCGGATCGCCCCGGAACCCTTCGCAGGAGCTGATAAGCGCCGTTTCTTCTCCGCAGACATAAGCGCCGGCACCCATTTGGATCCGAATGTGAAAATTGAATCCCTGTTTGCCTAAAATATCATTGCCGAGGAGACCCTTCTTCTTCCGCTCTTCGATTACATGTTCCAAGAAATCGTACAGATAGGCATATTCTCCGCGGAGGTAGAGGATCCCCTCTTCGGCGCCGATGGCGTACCCCGCGAGGGTCATTCCTTCAAACAGCCGGTCCGGAAGTTCCGTCAGCAGGACCCGGTCTTTAAAGGTCCCCGGCTCCCCCTCGTCGGCATTACAGATAATATATTTCTTTTCCCCATCGGCATTCCGGGTAAACTCCCATTTAATGCCCGCGGGAAAACCGGCACCTCCTCTGCCCCGAAGCCTTGCGGTTTTAATTTCGTTAATTACCTCCACCGGGCTCATTGCAAGTCCTTTCTTCAGGCCCTTGTTCTCTTCATAGTCGGCAAAAATAACATCACCTTTTTTCCGGATGTTGTTGTGCACCATAGAGCGGACCAGGTCCTGCGCGTTGTTCCCGTCTCCCAAACGGGACACAAGCTTTTTCGGATTGCCAGTTTTTTTGATTGTTTTCACGATGTCTTTTACTTTGTCCGTCGAAAGGTAGGTAATTACTTCGTTGTTGATTAAAGCTGCCGGGGCCTGATCACACATGCCGATACAAGGGGTGTATTCCAGAGAGATTTCACCGTCCGGCGTTGTTTCCCCGAAATTGATTCCCAGCTCCCGGCTGAAAGCGTCCGCTATAACATCGGCACCATACATCCGGTCGATAATGTCGTTGCACAGCCGTATAACGATATTGCCCTTCTGCTCCGTCGAGAGAAAGGAGTAAAAGGTCACTAGCCCTTCTATCTCTACCCTCGGGATGGAAAGGACTCCGGCAATCTCGTCGATCGACTCCTCCGAGACGCATCCGAATTTCTCCTGCACGGTCCGCACAACGTCCATAAGTCGGTTCGGGTCTTTGCCGAAATCCGTACAGATACTTTGAATTGTGTCCGTGATCTTTTTTTTCATACGTACCCCACTTTAATTGGTGTTTGGTGATGTCCATGCAAGTAGGTTCTAAGATGCTGCTCCGTTTATCAAAGAGCTAGGCGGGCTGATGCAATGTTGTACACATTATAAACCGTTTTTATCATATTTAAAAGGAAAAATTAATATAAATTAATGTAACGTTTACAGTTCCCAAAAGAGGTATCCCCCTTCCAAGACTTTCACGGCGGTATAGCCGCTGCTTTTCAAATACCTGGAAGCCTCGTACGCTAAGGCGGAAGTCCTGCAATACAGAAGGATTTCCGAGTCCTTATCAAAGGGGATTCCCTCGGCGCGGACCTGTTCCGGCGGTATTTCCATACTCCCGGGTATAAGGAAGCGGCCGCTGCCGGGTTCCGGAGTAATGGATACGAGGGTGCCGTTTTGCCGATACGATTCAACCTGCTCCCTGCCGGCCGTTTCTATGAGCCCGTCCAGCTTGTTCTTCCCGACAGCGCATGCCGTTTGGAAAATATCCACCGGGTGGGTAAACTCCGGCGCGTAACCCAAGTCGAGGGCATAGATCTCGTTCAGGGTCATCCCGGCGGAGATGCATGCCGCCGCCAAAGAGATTTTTCCGGCAGCATTCCCGGAACCGAAGGCCTGCGCCCCGTAAAGCTTCCCGGTATCCGCGTTGAAACAGATGTTGAAAAAAACAGTCCCGCTGTCCTCCTTGTATTCCGGCTTATCGGTTCCGGAAATGACAACCGACTCCGCGGGAAACCCAAGCTCACGGGCCCTCTCTCCGGTCAGGCCGGTACGGGCAACCTGCAGCTCGAAACATCTCAGCATTGTCGTTCCGAGAAATCCGCTGAAATTCACCTCCTTCCCGCCTATGGCATCGGCGGCCAGCCTGCCCATTTTTGTCGACACCGAGCCTAAGGGCCAGTATTCCTGAACGCCGCTTAAGGGGTGGATACTTTCCGCGCAGTCTCCCACGGCAAAAATATGGTTATCGGAGGTCCGAAACCCGCCGTCAACGGCAATTCCGCCGGAAGGCCCGAGTTTGAGGCCGGCTGGTTCCGCAAGCTCGGTCCTCGGCCGGACTCCGGTGCTGCAGATAACAAAGTCGGTGTAATATGTGCCGTCCCGGGTCCGGACGGACAAACCGGCACCCTCTTTGCGTATTTCTTCGATAGTTACCCCGGTCAAAATCCGGATACCCTTCCGGGAAAATAAATTTTCAAGTTTCCCGGCCATGTCTCCGTCGAAATAGGCACCGAGTATATGCGGTTTCTTTTCCAAAACGGTTATCCGCACCCCGCGCTGCAGGAGTGACTCGGCAAGTGTAGCACCGATCAATCCGCCGCCGATAATGAACCCCTCCTGGGCGGGGCCCGCGGAAAGCTGCCGTTGTAATTTTCGAGCGTCCTCTAAGGAATAGACGGTAAAGATATTCGGGCAGTCGATCCCCGGAATGTCCGGAAGGTCCGGCTTCGCTCCCGCCGCTATAACCAGAGTGTCGTACGGAAGCCGCCTGCGGCCGCCGTTTATACGGTCTTCGACTGTTACCAGCCGTTCCTCCCGGTCGACATTGATGGCCCTTGTGTTGTTAAAAACGGTGATATTTTTAAACGCATGGAAAAACCGCGCGTTCCGGACCCTGTTCGAAGGCGAAGTTACAAGCGGGGCGGCGGAACCGGACCGGCTGCCGAGGTATGACGGAAGTTCGCAGCCGGAATAGGAGAGGAACTCCCGGTCTTCGATAATGGTAATTTCCGCGTCTTCGTTTAAGCGGCGGAGGCGTGATGCCGTTTTCGGGCCCGAGGTTACCCCGCCGATAATAAGCACCCGGTGCTTCGGCGCCCTGTCCGTTTTCCGCTCCTCTACCCGAAGCAGGGGAAAGTCCATATAAAACGATGTTCCCGTTCCCTCCTCCGATTCAGCACGTATCTCTCCTCCGTGGGCCTCTACGATGCGTTTCACGATCGCCAGCCCCAGCCCCGTTCCCGGTTTGGATTTTTTCTGCTTCCGGGAGCGGAAAAAGGGGGTAAAGAGGAGGTCCTGCTCTTCTTTCGGGACCCCCTCACCCGTGTCCTCTACCGCAATCCGTACGGACCCGCCGTCCGGATCCGGACTGCACCTTAAACGAACTTCTCCGAACCGGGGTGTATATTTTACCGCGTTTTCGAGCAAATTCCGGACCGCCTGTTCGAAAGCGTGGCTGTCCCCCTTCAGATAGATGCCTACATCCCGGGGAATTTCGGTCTGCATCGAAATGTCTTTTTCCGAGGCGCTTACGGTAAAGATTGCTGCCAAAGACTCCAGCACCGGGATAATATCCATCTCCTTACGTTCAATTCCCCCTTCGGCGGAGTACCGTTCGAAATCCAGCAGGGCCGACACAATGCCGGAGGCCTCTCCCGCCCGGGCAATTGCCTTTTCAATCGTATACTTTGCCTGTGCCGAGAGCTCGCCGGTGTAGCCTTCGGTTACCGTCTTGAGGAGAGATTGGATTGCGTTAATCGGGGATTTGAGCTGATGCGATACAAAGCGGGTATAGGTACCGTCCCCTTCACCTTGTTCCATTGACGGATAATAATAACAGAAAAGTCAGGAATTGGCAATTTCTCCTTTTCTTAGCAGGAAAATGGTTATATACTTTTGACAACGGTACCGGTCATGCACAAACGGAAAAGTATTGTCTTTGTCGAAACAATTAAAGAACGCTGCCGCAAATGCTACACCTGCGTACGGGAGTGCCCGGCAAAGGCCATTCGGATTGCAGAGGGGCAGGCGGAAATTATTGTCGAACGGTGTATCGGCTGCGGCAACTGCGTCCGGGTATGCAGCCAGAACGCAAAGGTAATCCACAACACTGAAAGTGAAGTTGCCTCTCTTTTAAAAGGTGTTACCCCGGTTTCGGCCTGTCTCGCCCCCAGTTTCCCCGCGGCCTTTCCCGAAACGGACTGCCGGAAGGTCATCGGCGCCGTGCGGGCAATGGGGTTTACCTACGTTCATGAAGTTGCCTTCGGCGCGGACTTAGTCGCCGCGGCGTATAAGAAACTCTTAGGGGAAGACACGAAGGGAAGTTACATCGGCACCACCTGCCCGGCTTTGGTCAATTATGTGGAATGTTATTTCCCCGAACTCGTCAAGCAGCTCGTTCCCGTAGTGTCCCCCATGGCGGCGACCGCGTCGGCCCTCCATGCTCTTTTCGGCGACAATATTAAAACCGTTTTCATCGGGCCCTGTCTGGCCAAAAAGGGAGAAGATTCGGGAAACGATCCGCGGAGCGCAGTCGACGCCGTCATCACATTTACCGAGCTCCGCCATTTGATGGAAGAGATGGGGATCGATCCCGAAAGCAGCGAGGAAGCGGACACCGACCCTCCCCATGCCGATCTCGGCGCCCTTTTTCCCGTCAGCGGCGGAATGCTGCAGGCCGCGGAAATTTACGAGGACCTGGTAACCGGCGATATTGTCTCCGCCGACGGGAGAAGTGCCTTCGTCGAAACCATCAAGGAGTATTCCGGCGGGGACATGGATGTCCGGCTTCTGGAAATTCTCTGCTGCAACGGCTGCATTATGGGTTCCGGCATGGGATGCGACGCGACACTATTTAGAAGGCGGGGAATTATCAGCCAGTACGTACGGGAACGGAAAAAAACACTGGATTACGATGCCTGGAAACGGCAGATCGGCGAACTGTCAAGCCTCGATGTTAGCCGGAAGTTCAGCCCCGATGATCAGCGGATGCCCACACCGTCTAAGGAACAAATTGAAAAAGTCCTGGTTAAAATGGGAAAAACAAAGCCGGAAGACGAACTGAACTGCGGTGCCTGCGGATATGAAACCTGCGTTGAACACGCAACCGCGATTATTCAGGGGCTCGCGGAAAATGAAATGTGCCTGCCGAATACTATCGACCAGTTGAACCGGGCCGTGGACAATTTGGAAATATCCAATACCGAATTAGCGAAAGCCCAGGAGGCGCTGCTGCAGTCGGAAAAACTTGCCAGCATGGGGCAGCTCGCGGCCGGTATTGCTCATGAGCTGAATAACCCCCTCGGCGTCGTTCTCATGTACGCCCATCTCCTCTTGGAAGAAGAGGGGGAAAACGAGGACCTGAAAATGATTACCGAGCAGGCCGGGCGCTGCAAGGAAATCGTATCCGGACTGCTCCACTTCGCTCGTCAGAACAAAGTAATGCGGCAATCCGTTAACGTGAATGAACTGATAGACCGGGGGCTTCGTTCGGTCAATATTCCGGGTACAATCCGCCTGGAAATAACGTACACCGAAAATGATCCGATAGTCGAAGTTGACCAGGACCAGCTTATGCAGGTCATTACAAATCTTGTTACCAATGCCTGCGCCGCAATGCCCGAGGGGGGGACGTTGTGTATCTCCATAACCACGAAAAACAACACCCTCGAACTGACCGTTGCCGACACCGGGACGGGTATATCGGAGGAACATATTAAAAAAATATACGAACCCTTTTTTACTACCAAGAAATTCGGAAAAGGGACCGGCCTCGGACTGGCTGTTGTCCGCGGTATCATTAAAATGCACTCCGGCGACATCAAGGTTGAAACCAATACCGATTCTGAAAAGGGTGCGACGGGTACGAAATTTATCGTTACGATACCGGCGAAGGGGTTTGAATAAGATGGAAACAACCGCCGATAAACTTCGGGTCCTCGTTGTGGATGATGAAGAAGGGATGCGCTTAGGAATAGAGCGGGTCTTGAAAAATTTCTCTCCCAGGGTCCCGCAGCTTGAAAAAGAGGTCTCTTTTGCCATCGATCATGCGGCAACGGGAGAAGCGGGCCTTGAAAAAATCGACCGCCTAAAGCCCCATATCCTTCTTTTAGACAACAAACTGCCGGGGATGGACGGGATCGAGGTCCTCGACACACTGTCGAAACGGAACGCGGACATCCTGATAATCATGATTACCGCCTACGCTTCGATAGAAATTGCCGTAAAAGCCACGAAATGCGGTGCCTACGATTTTCTGCCCAAACCCTTTACGCCGGATGAGCTGAAAACGATCATGCAAAAGGCGGCCGGCCATGTTGCCCTTACCATTCACGCGAAACAGGTCCGCTTCCAATTTATCTCCGTTCTTGCCCACGAATTGAAGTCGCCGATAAACGCCGTTGAAAACTACCTGAACATTATCCGGGAAAAATCAGCCGGAGATGATCCCGCCGTTTATGAACACATGCTTGAAAGAAGCCTGACACGTATCGAATATATGAAAAAGCTGATATCCGACCTTTTAGACATGACCCGGATAGAATCGGGACAGCGGAAGCGGGAACCTGCTCCCGTCCTCATATCGGAAATCGCCGAAACGGCAATCGATTCCATCGAGGAAACGGCGAAAAAACAAGGCGTTACCATCGACTTGAATGTCGAAAACGAGCGGCATTTCACGGCGGACTGGAGCGAAATTGAAATCGTTTTAAATAACCTCATTTCCAACGCGGTAAAATACAACAGAGAAAACGGACACGTTTCCGTAGATATTTCCTTCAATGAGGATGAAGTGAAAATTGCCGTAAGCGATACCGGTATCGGCTTGAGCGAAGAGGAAAAAAACAAACTATTCAACGACTTTGTCCGGATAAAAAAAGAAGAAACAAAAAAAATTCTCGGCAGCGGCTTAGGCCTTTCTATTGTGAAAAAAATCGCACGCATTTATAATGGCAGCGTTTCGGTTGAAAGTGAACTGAATAAAGGAAGTATATTTACGGTCATTCTACGGGAGGATACACAATGACAAACAGCCGGAAAAAACCGACCCCTTTTGTTGCCGATCTGCCGGCTGAGAGCGAAAAATACGTGCCGGTCCTCAATTCGGAAAACGCGTCAATCCTAAAGGCCGGGCTGGTAACCCTTAAACCCGGGGAATCCGTGGGAGCGCACAATACCGAAAAGAAAGAGGAGCTGATTCTTATATTGGAAGGCAGCGGTATTATCGAAACAGGGACAACGGGCAGTCAGACGGTAAGACAGGGGCAGGTTGCCTTCAATCCTCCCGAAACGGAGCACAACGTTATCAACAACGGTCCCGGCTTGCTTCGCTATCTTTATGTTGTCGCGCGATCCGAATAAGTATGCTACAATAACGGTATCTTTTTCATTGGAGGAACATAATGGAAACTATTAACGATGTTTTGCGTTCGAAGGGCAAAGAGATTATTTCAGTCCCTCCGGAAAGCACCGTCTTCGATGCACTGAAAGCAATGGCCGACAACAATATCGGCGCGGTCCTTGTCATAGACGACAGCGGAAAACTGCAGGGAATTTTTTCGGAACGGGACTACGCAAGGAAAATTATTCTTGTCGGAAAAACATCCAAAAACACCAAGGTAAAGGAAATTATGACGACGAAAGTGTTCTACGCTAAAACGGACCAAAGCATCGAAGAGTGTATGGCCTCTATGACAAAGAACAAGATCCGTCATCTTCCGGTCTTAGACGACAAGGGCCTCGCCGGGGTTGTCTCCATTGGAGATATTGTAAAATCACTCATCTCCGAAAAAGACCATTTGATCGACCAGTTAGAGCACTATATTTCCGGCAGTCTGTAGCTGCTTCAGCCTTTTTTATACGCCTCGAGATACGAATCCGCGTAAATAGACTTGTTCATGACAAGTTCAGCCGTCAGGATCGCATCCATCAGCTCCTCATCGCACACATCCATAATGACAGCATCCATTCCGTTCGCCACCATCATTACCGCGAAAGTCCTGTTGATCAGCTTCTTCCGCGTCGTGCCGTTGGAAATGTTGCTCAGCCCGCAGACGATATGGCAGGGCGGGTCGGAAAAGAATTTAAACTGAGACGCCGCGGCCAATATTTCCGCCGCCTGCTCCTGCATATATTTCAGCGGCATTACAATGGGGTCTAAAAAGAGCTGTTCCGGCGAAATACCGTAATCCAGCGCCTTAGCAAGGACCATTCCCGCGACTTCCACCCGTTTGTCCGCCGTCTTCGGACTTCCCGACTCATCCATTGACAGCCCGATAATCGAAGCACCGTGCTCGGCCACAATCGGCAGAAGGGAATCGAGCTTCTTTTCCTCCGCCGTGGTCGAATTGATAAGGGGCGGCTTTTTACAGACCGGAATTGCTTCGCGTATCATGGAGGGCTTGTTGTTGTCGATAGAAATAGGAAGGTCCACCTCGGCCTGTACCTGTTCGATCATCCAAACCAGGTCCTCCGGCTTGTTTGATGCGGTGCCCAAGTTAACATCGAGATACGTTGCCTTCGCGTCCGCCTGCTTTCTCGCCCACTCCCGAATAACATCACCGTCTTTGTTGACTATCGCGTTTTTAATGTCCTTAAACCCCGCGTTGATCCGTTCTCCGATAAAAATCATTCCTTACCTCCTCGGTTTATTAATTCCCGAACCGTTGCAATGGCCGACGGATGGGCCATGACGAGAATGTCGGCCCCGGCCTGCAGATAGACACCGGCACATGTCGCCTCCCACCCGGGCCCCCGTTTTTCGAGCTTACCCCACCCCGGGAGGATATCATCGTCAACAGTCGCCTCTTTAATCCGCCAGACTTCCCCTCCAACGTCACAGATCTGCGGGGCCGCCATCAGTTTGTCGCCTTTCAAGCCTGCTATCCTCGCACGCTCTAAAATTGTGTAGACATAATCGAAACCGTAGCCTAAAGCGGCGGTCGTTTGAAACATCACCACGTCTTTCAAGTCAAAACCGGCGTCCTGCAGCAGGATGTTCACCTGTTTCCCGATGTTGATGTCCACCGGCGCCTCGGAGATAATTTTGTGTTTGTCCGCTTTGCAGATAGCAACAACGGTCATATAATTCGTTTCCTTTGCCGAACCAAGTAAACAATTCTCCCCCTTTGCCGCCTGAGAGCATTCCGGCAGTACGGCGTTGTCTTTTTCGTCGTCTCCGCAGCCCCATATAATGAGCGGAACATCCACCGCCTTCAGAACATCCTCTACTACCTTCGCGCAGTCATCCGGAGAGGCGTTCTTGCCGGCGGGATCGGCCCCCACCATTTTCAGGCTAATGAGGTCCACGCCGTATTCCGACACCGCCTTTTGCGCCCATTCCGCGGGGGAGTTAATTTCTCCGCCGATGGCGTTTTTCAGTACATCCGGCCAGTCCGGCGGCGTATCCGCGACGAACCCGGCTATCACCGGCGGATAGGGGATTTCCCCCTCGAAGGTAAGAAAAGGCATTGTCGACTGCCCTCCTACGGTAACGGTTTTCGCCCGGGTCCCTCCGTCCTCCTTCGCTGCACCGATGGTAACGGTGTTGATTTGAGACGTCCACTTTTCCTTTACATCAGGCACTGCCATATGCTACCCTCCTACGGTTTGTAAAATATAATCGATATGTTCAAAAACGGAAGATGTTTCGAGTTTACTCAATGGTATCCCCTCGAAAACAGCTTCATTTAATTTTTCGTCGTAGGGAACGGAACAGAGGACCGGAAGTGCTATCCCCTCGAGGCGTTTCCGCACCCGCTCAAGTTTCTCTCCGCCGAGCATGTTGGTAACGGCATAGAGATTTTCTATCCTCGAACCGATGGCCGCGGCTACATTTTTCACCCTCTCCGCCGACTGGATCGACAGCGGGTTGTCCGTAACGACAACTAACAGCGTATTGATGTTCCCCGATGTCCGGCGGCTGATGTGCTCCAATCCCGCTTCGTTGTCCATAACCAGCCAATCGTATGACGGGGTCAGGTCGTCGGAAAACTTTTTTATCAGACTGTTCAGGTAACAGTAGCAGCCGGGCCCCTCCCCCTTCCCCATGGTAACCAGGTCGAACCCTTCCGCCTCGGTAATTATCTGATGAAGCCCTGCTTCCACGTAGTTTGCCTTCGACATCCCCGCCGGAAAGTCTTTAATTTGCTTCAACACTTCTTCCCGCAGGTCCCCGATGGACTGCTCGGGTACAACGCCCAGCAGGGTCCCGAGATTCGAATCGGGGTCGGCGTCCACGGCCAGAATCGGTCCCGCCTTCCGCCGCAGCAGGCGGGCAATCAGCAGCGCCGCAATGGTTGATTTTCCCGTCCCCCCTTTCCCGGCAACGGCAATACTCTTCGTCATAGTGCCTCCCGCTGAAACAGTTCTATGTCCGTATGGGGCAGAAATAAGGCTTTTTGAAACTCCTCGATGTAGTCGTCCGCGCCCATCAGATCGTAGTAGGTCGTCATCTCCCGGATCCGGTCGATTTCGAAAAACGCCTCCTGGTACAGCGCCGCGATTTTCGCCCCCTCGATAGCGGTATTCCCGACAAAAACAATTCTTTCCCGTGCAATATTCGGAATAAGGCCGATGGTAATGGCATTTTGGATGTTGAGGTAATTTCCGAAGGCGCCGGCCAAATAAAACTTTCTTATGTCGCTGAAATGCAAATCGAGACGCTCTAGAAGAATTTTCAAGGCGGCGAAAATCGCGGCCTTCGCGGTAATAATGTTTTCAATGTCAGTTTCGGTCAAATACACCTCCCGATGCATACTACTCTTCGATGCAAGGATGAACCTCTTGATTCCGTCCTCCTCGCCGGTCTTTCCCGGCACATCGGCAACGATTTTTCCGCTCCGGTCGATGATATTTTCCGTAAGAAGTACGCTTATCAAATCGATAATTCCGGAGCCGCATATTCCCACGGGACCGCCCTTCCCGATGGTGGAAAAGGAAATGGTCCCGTTTTCCGCGAATACTTTTTCAACGGCACCCGATTCGGCACGCATTCCGCAGCTGACGCTTGCCCCTTCCAAAGCGGGGCCCGCGGAAGCCGAGCAGGAGATGAGCCACTCCCGGTTTCCGATAATAATCTCCCCGTTCGTGCCGATATCGATTAAGAGCGACAGTTCTTCATGCCGGTGTATTCCCGTCGCGAGGATCCCCGCGGTAAGATCGCTCCCGACCCAGCCGCTTATCCCGGGAAGGGAATACAACAGCCCCCGGGAGTTGATCTCGATCCCCACCTCCGCCGCCCGCAGCGGCGGCGGCGCTACCGAGGCTGCCACATAGGGAAGCCGCCTGATATTTTCCACCGGCAGACCTAAGAGAAAGTGTCCCATCGCGGTGTTTCCGGCACAAACCACCGCCGTAATGTCCCCCAGCGCAATGCCGTTTTCCCGGGAAAGGTCCTCCACGAGTTTATTGATGTCCTCGCATAAAAGCCGCTGCAGTTCCGCCATCCCCTTCTTTTCAGCCATAATCATCCTGCCCGTCACTTCACGGCCGTAAACGCCCTGCGAATTGAAACAGGCCTGCCCGTCGATGGTGGTGCATGTTTCGGCATTTACCAGGTGGGCGACGATGGTGGTCGTTCCCATATCGACAACCACCATATAATTTTCGTGACTGTGGTCCCCCCCCTCGATATCCATTACTTCGGCAATCTCCCGCCTAAGACCGATGGTGCCGGTAATTTTATAATCATTTTCCCGCAGAACATCGGGAAGGGCCTTGATAGTTTTCAGTCCCATCTGCATCAATTCGGTGCGCATCGCTTTGTGCAGCTCCGTACAAACACGCTGATGATCTGCTCTGTTGTCCGCCAGGGTCGGTTCGGGCATTTCCACGTATACCTTCGACACCAGAGGTGACGGTTTGTATCCCCTGTCCTCCACAACCTTCGATTCAAGGCCCTTGAACCGGGCGGCATCCTCATTGGCGATAATTTTCTGTTTTGCCCAGGTCTCTTCGGGGATCTCGACAATCAGGTCCCCGTAGACTTTCGTCATGCAGGAGAGGACCGTACCGGCCTGCACCTCCTCCCGGGTGAGTTTCGGAGACAGCTCGCCCCGGACATCCCCCTCCTTCACGATCATCTTGCACCTGCCGCATATCCCTTCGCCGCCGCACAAATTGTTTAACGCGATTTGACCTTCCGAAGCCGCTTCCAGGAGTGTCGTTCCTTCGGGCACTTTTACTGTTACATTCTGCGGATAAAACCGTACCGTATACCGGGGCATCTCCTACTTCCAGTTTTTCGTTAGAAACGCCGGGATCTCCCTGGCGTTTTCCGGTCCGATGATCACCTCCTTCCATACGGATGTGTCTTCAATTTCCGCCCGAAAAATGGGGAGGAGGCCCGGAATAATCAATTTCCGGTGTTTCACTTTCTCCGCCACCCCCTGGGCGTCGATTGCCTTTACCACCTTCTCGGCGGATATCTTGTCCCCCGCGTAGGCGTTAAGGACCCCTAAGCCCTCCGTCTCCACGACACTGATAAATGTCGGGACCTTGCTCCGCTCCACCTCTCCGGCAACGCTGAAATAGGTAAGGGAGAAATTCGTGGTAAACAGGACCGGCGAGTTTTCATTGGTGTTTCCGATTTCGTACAGCTTCGCGTCTACCGTATTCGGTACCTGCGGATCGGTGTAAACGTCCTGCACCGCCGTCATGACGGGAAGAAGCTCCCAGGGTTCCGATCCCCGGATAAGGACAATTCCTCCGTATTTTGCGGCGAACGATGCCGCTAATACCGTCTCCATTTCCGGCGCTTCCCCGCTCAGTTCCACCATGGCGGGATAGCCAAAGGGCCTGAATTGCTTTTTCAGCGCCGCTCTGCGGGCAATCGTCATGTCCCGCACCATCTCTCCGGGGTGCGCGCCGGTAAACGCGAGGACAAGTTCTTCCGCCCCCGTTTCTTTCGCTTTCTGCGTCAGTTCCGATAGTTCCTCCAGGTCCTTTCCCCGTACCGCTAACGGCAGTTTTTCCGCGGCGGCAATTGCCGCGAAATCGTCGATATTCCCCGCGTCGGCGCAGTAGATAAGCGGCCGCAGCTGTTTTACCGCGTCCACCGCCGGAGCAAGTTTCTCCTTCGTCGAGGCCATTAGTATTACCGGCACGCTGCTCTTTTCACCGGCTTTCGCCCGCCCCGCCGGATCGGATGCCGTCTCGACATCGAGAGCGGCAAATCCGACCTTCAATTCCGATCCAACCCGGATGTAGGTCCTCGAATTTATTACCTGAATACATTCGTCCGCTTCGCCGTCCGACAGCTCCCCGGGGACAACGATACCGATCCCGGTAGGCCGGTGAAATTTTTCTTCGTGGCGGTACATTACCGTTTCCTGTCCGATTTCAAACGTCTTGTCCCCGGCGCCGATTTTTACCAGCTTCATCGGCGGGGCGGACGCCTCCGACAGGGTGTCGCTCGCCTCGTCGGTTATGTGAGGACAGTCCGAGAGGGACCGCTGTTTTGAAGCCACCTGCATGGCAAATGCCATACATGTCGGCAAACCGCAGTCCTTGCAGTTCGTTCTCGGTAAGTTTTTATAAATCTGCATTCCCGTTAAAGCCATAAAGTTACCTCCCTGCGTACACGTCTGTTAAAATATCGGGTCCATTTCCAAAGCCGGATGCCCCTTCTCCTGCAGCACCTCCACCAGTTTGTCCGGTTCTTCCGCGTCCTCTTCGGTAGGAATTTTGTCGAACAGGTCCCCGATGCCGTCTTTTTCGAGCTGCACTTTCAGCCGCTCCGCCACTTCTTCTTTCAGCTGCTTCGTCATCCACACAATCCGCTTCTGTCCGCCTTCAGCGGAAATAAATTTCGGACTGGAAATATACATCTTTCCGATTCCGGTAAAGCCCGGTGTTTGGACCCCCCCTCCGATTTGTCCGGCCAAGGTCGAAAAAGACATGCCGATAGGCGTCATCCCCGTAAAGTCCCGGTCAACGATCATAATTCCGTTTGCCTCCGGCACGACCGCCGCGATACACTCGAAACAGCCGCAGGATGTCATCGGCTCCTCCATAATGGAGTAGGCATTGAATATTTTCAGGTTTCCGTTGGACTTCACCTCGATGTAATCGTTGATGTTTTTCCAGGAGCCTTTTACCGGATCGAGGCACTCCCCTTTCTTTACCGGTTCGTTCGGCCCGTGTTCGTCGATTTGGTACGAAGCTTTGCAGTCGAGCCATGTGTACGCGCCGCAGAGGCCTAGGCGCTGAGGTGTAACGATGCATACGTGGTCCGGCGCGTAGGACTGACAGAGGGTGCAGGAATAGAATTCATCAACGTCTTCGTCGGTCATGTTGCCGATCCTGTCGTCGCGCTGAGAATACACTTCCTTTGCCGTTTCAAAAAGGTCTTTCATTTGTTCACCGTCGGTGTAAATTTTTACCTGCACCCGGTCGACTATTTTAGTAAATTCTTCATGCATCTTTGCCAAGAGAATTTCGCCGAAATCCTTAATCTTGAACCCTTTTTCCTTTGCCTCTTTGCTGATTCGCACCCATATAATCGACCGCTGCCCCATATGAAAAATTCCGTTGGCACAGGAAATAAACTCGTGGATCCTCCGCTCTAACACACTTTCAAAGTCTTCCTGAAACTCTCGTCCGGCAACTTCCACCAGGATTCCCAGGGGATAGGCCTCTCCTTCTTTCATGTCATCGATTTCCGGCCCGATAACCTCGATTTTTCCGTCCTCCACCTCATCCATGGGGGCGGCCCGAAGCAGTTCGAACCCCTCCGTATATTTGCCGCCGAATTGGACATACATGTCCTCCTTCCGGACCCGCTCACCCTCAAAACCCGCGCCGTACGGAACGGGGATGGGAATTTTTTCGATTTTAATGGTAAGTCCCCGGAGTTCCACCGCCCGGCTGATAATTTCTTCGATTTGTATCCCTGATATGACATGTTCATAGGTACAGATGCCGGTGGGGAGAATCTCGGGGATTTTCACATCGGAGATGACCGGAAATCCGTAATTGATGGCCCCGGCGGCGGTTGCGTATTTTTCGTCGGTAATCAGCTGTTCTTTCGGAGCGTCTTTGTCCGCTCCCAGTGCCATGACAAAGGCGTAGACCCGGTCCTTGTTATACAGCAGAATGTCCCGGGCCGCCTGTACATCTCCCGCTTCAATTCCGCCGAAGGTCATGGCGGAGCGGGAGGCAAAGTTCAGGGCATGGATCGCGGCGGTTATCTCCTTGCCGTACGGAACGATGAAGGTGTCCCAATTCATTTCGATGCCTTCCTCCCGCAGCTGCTCCGCTATGGAAACACCGTCGGAATTGCCGGCAATAAACACGAGAATACTCCGCTCCTGCAGGCCGCGGACCAGCTTGACCGCGTCCTCGTTCTTTTCCGTCCTCCCTACAATCGCGGCAAAGCCGGGCATTCTTCCGTCCACCAGTTTTATCCCCTGCATCCGCAGGATGTTGTCGGACGTAAAACCGAGCCACAAATCGTCCACAGGGGGAGAACCGTTTACATACTTGAGAGATTCAATCGTCTCTTCGGCGATCAGCGTCGCGACCCCGGAATTCAGGGTCTCGCCCAGGTATGGAAGCCAATTTTCCTTGTCGGGAATCCTGCCGAGAAGCCTTTTTGCCTCCTGCATCGATTCCTCCAAATCGCCCAGCTTCCGGACTTTCTGCCCTAAAAACAGCAGCATAATCGGCAGATAGTAGGCGGTGTTCGGATACGCGACTTCCTTGTCTCTGCCTTCCTTTTCGATCGCGGCAGACAGGGCCTCTTCGGCCTGCCCGTAGAGGGCATGGGCGCCCCGGATTGCAGCAGTAGCTATTATCTTTGACATAGTACTCTCCTTCTTCTCCCTGTTTAGAAATGTTTATCACGGGCAAGGGCCAGCGAACCGGCCGCCCGTTTTCTCCTGCACTCGGGACAGAGCCGGGCCCGTTCCCGGAACTCATCCCAGTCAATATCTACATCCACCATTGTTTTTCGGGCCAGCGGTTCCGCAACCGTCCGTTTTCCGCAGCCGCTGCAGGTTACCAGCTTTGCCTTCGATTTAAAGGGTGATATTTCCGCCTCCCCCGTATCGGCGTGAATCCTGATTTGGATGGTCCCTACCGGACAAACCGCCGCGCAGGCACCGCAGACGATGCATTGATCGGATGCCAATTTGAAGGGTGTCGCGATAGTTCTGCCCGTACCCCGCCCGACAAACCCGATGGCCGAACAGCCCATCACCTCGTCGCATACCTTCACGCATAAACCGCAGAGAATACAGTTCCGCAGGCTTTCGGTTACCGTCGGATAGGGTGTACCGTGTATTCGCATCCTCGCCGCCAGCTCCCGAAGCTCCGTACTGTCCGGGGAGCGGGCCAAAAGCAGCTCCATAATTCCTTTCCTCGCCCCGGCCGCCGCCGGGGAAGATACGTGGACGGTACAGTCCTTCCGAACGGGGTAATTGCACGCGGTTACCAATTTTCGTTTTCCATTGCCGGTTTCCAGTTCAACTAAACACAGCCGGCAGGACCCGTTTGTACTGAGGGCCGCGCTGCAGCAGAGCGTGGGGATCCAGATTCCGGCCTTCTTCGCCGCGGTTAAAATGGTCTCGCCGTCCGCTACACGTACTACCTTGTCGTCAATTGTTACCTCAGGCACCTGCCGCTCCTTTTCTAAAACTGCCGTCCATTACACTTTCACCACCGCGCCGAAGGGGCAGACATCGAAGCAAACTCCGCAGCGCGTGCAGATGCTCTGATCAATGACATGCGCCTTCTTTTTCTCCCCGGAAATTGCTTCCGCGGGACATTTTTTCCCGCACAGGCCGCAGCCGGTACACGTCTCTTCTTCGATGGAGTAGATAAACATTCCTTTGCATTCGCCTGCCGGACAGTGGCCGTTTTTAATGTGGTCCTCATATTCATCTCTGAAATAGGTTATTGTTGAAAGTACCGGATTCGCGGCCGTCCCGCCGAGGGCGCAGAGTGACGTGTCTCCGACAAGCCGGGCAAGGCTTTCGAGACGCTCGATATCACCGTCCCGTCCTTTCCCGGAGGTGATGTTCTCGAGAATATGAAGCATCTGGGCAACGCCTTCCCGGCAGGGAGTGCACTTGCCGCAGGCCTCCTCCCGCAAAAAACCGAGATAATACTTTGCCAGATTGACCATGCAGGTGGAATCGTCCAACACAATCATGCCTCCGGACCCCATCATGGAGCCGAGGCGGGTCAGCTCGTCGAATTCCACCGGCGTGTCGAGATACTCTGCCGGAATACATCCGCCCGACGGGCCTCCTGTCTGAACTGCCTTGAATTTTCTCCCGTCTTTCACCCCGCCGCCGATTTCCTCGATAATCCGGCGCAGTGTAATGCCCATGGGGACCTCGACCAAGCCGGTATTGACGACACTGCCGACGAGGCTGAACACTTTTGTTCCCGTTGAATGCTCCGTACCGATGGAGGAAAACCATCTCCCCCCGTTCATGATGATGGAGGGGATATTCGCCCACGTCTCGACATTATTGAGCACCGTCGGCGCGCCGTGAAGCCCCTTCTCCACCATGTGGACGTACTTGTCCCTCGGCTCGCCCATATTCCCCTCTAACGACGCTATTAAAGCGGAAGACTCGCCGCAGACAAAGGCGCCGCCTCCCCGGTTTATCTTTATATCGAAGGAAAAGCCGGTGCCGAGGATATTGTCCCCTAAAAAACCGTATTCCCGGGCCTGTTCAATGGCACGGGTAAGATGCGCTACCGCTAAAGGATATTCGTTCCGGACATAAATGTAGCCCCGGGAGGCACCTAACGCGTACGCCCCGATGATAATTCCCTCCAAAACGAGATGGGGATTCCCTTCCATAATTGAGCGGTCCATAAACGCGCCGGGGTCCCCTTCGTCCCCGTTGCAGATAACGATTTTTTCTTCTCCTTCAGCGTCCCTGCAGGAACGCCACTTTGCAGCCGTTGGAAACCCGCCGCCGCCGCGGCCGCGCAGCCCCGACGCCTCCACTTCCCGGATAACTTCTTCCCCCTCCATTCCGCTAAGTGCCTTTGCAAGCGCCCCGTAGCCGCCAATACCGATGTAATCTTCAATTTCTTTCGGATTGATTCTGCCGTTTTCCGCTAAAACGATACGCCGCTGTACATTGTAAAAGGGGATATCCTCCTCTTTCTCGGCCTTTTTTCCCGTAAGCGGGTCCTCATACAGCAGCCGCTCCACCAGCTTGCCGTCGAGTACGGTATCCCGGAATATTTCGGCTACGTCCGGCTCGGAAACACCCTGATAAATAATATTTCCCGGTTCGATAACGACAATCGGTCCCCGCTCACAAAAACCGTGACAGCCGACACATTTCGCCTCCATTTCCACATTCACACCCGGCTCACCGCCGCCGCCGGCCTCCGCTTCGGCAACCGCTTCCCGGAACAGCTCATACAGTTTATTCGAACCCTTCGCGGCGCAGCCGGTGCCGATACATATCCGCACCGATTTCGAATACCTTTCCCGCTGTTTTCTTATGTCGTCCCGCAGGGACTGTAATTCCCCGGGCGCAGCAATGACCGCCTGTTCTTTAACCGCCATGAAAGCCCTCCTCCCCGGACGGTCCCGCCCCCCGGAGGTCCCGGATTAAAGTAATTGCCGAATCCGGCGTCATGTGATCGTGGTATTTTCCGTCCACAACCATTACCGGAGCAAGGGCGCACGCGCCGACGCAGTTGACCGGCTGATAGGTAAACAGCCGGTCTTCAGTCGTCCCGCCCGGTTTGACGGAAAATTCCTCGCAAATTGCCGCCGAGATTTTGTCCGCGCCTTTTAAAAAACAGACGGTGCCCATGCAAAGGGTAACATCGTGCAGTCCTTTCGGGGCCAGCCGGAAAGAGGAGTAAAACGTGGCGATACCGTATATCCGAATAAGCGGCACCTCGAGCTCTTCGGCAAGTTTTTTCAAATCATCCTGGGGAAGAAAACTCCGTTCCGCCTGCAGGTCCTGCAGCATGGGGATGAGCATGTCCGGATTGTTTTCGTACCGGTGGGTAATTGTTTTTATCAAATCACTAGCCATAAGTATTCCTCCGCAAATTCCTAAACAGTCTCTAAGCTTACCTCTTTACCCCGTTTTCGGAGTTCCTCAGCCACCTCCCGCACAATTGCCTGCCGGATACCGAGCTGCTGCGGC
>CAZSGZ010000006.1:0-35871 GCA_964606455.1 uncultured Spirochaetales bacterium | reverse complement strand
ACTTCCAAGGATTTTCGTATGCTCCGGCAGCAGTTCCAGCATCCACCGGACCGGCATCATTTTTACGGAACAGGTGTCCATTACCAGCGTGTCCTTTCCTATGCCCTCCGCGGTACGGTGCAGGACTTCACGAAAGGAAGAAATTGAAACACAGAACATCAGGACATCGCAGCCGAGGACCTCCTCCTCCGCGGCGGGGCGGACTCCCGAAGGAATTTCCCGTCCGAGTGTCCGTGTCCACCCCAAAACGGTATGGTACCGTGCAAGCACACCGCCCCAGAAACTCCCGAAACGCCCTAATCCGTAAATTCCTATGGTCATGCGGATATCCTACACCGGAAATGGAAGCCGCCGCAATAGAAATAATATTTTCAATCTGATAGAATAAAAACACTGCAACAACATCCAAGGAGGCACTGCAAAATGAGTTTTTCTCGGCAGATGAAGGAAAAAGCCCGGAAGGCGGAAAAAAAGCTCGTCTTTCCCGAGGGACATGAAGTACGGACGATTCAGGCGGCACGGAAGATATGTGATGAACGGCTGGCATCGAAGGTAACGTTAATTGGTAAAAAAGAAGAGATCGACGCCGCCGCGGCGGCAGCGGGTACCGACCTTTCGGGAATAGAACTGCTCGATCCCTGGCATTCGGAACAGCTCGAAGAATACGCGCATGAATATTACGAACTGAGGAAACAAAAGGGGATGACCCTGGAACAGGCCCGGGGCGCGATTATGGACCCGCTGAAGTGGGGAGCATTGATGGTGCGGAAGGACGCGGCGGATGCCATGGTGGCGGGTGCCGAAAACTCGACGGCCAACGTGCTGCGCGCGGCGTTTACCATCGTAAAGACCGCGCCGGGGGTCAAGTATGCTTCCTCATGCTTCGTTATGGTTTTGCCCGACCCGAAGTGGGGTGCCGGCGGAAACATGATTTTCGCGGACTGCGCGACCATTCCCGACCCGACCGCGGAGCAGCTCGCGGAAATAGCGATAGCTTCTTCGGAATCGTGTAAAATATTTTTCGGCGTAGAACCGGTTACCGCGATGCTTTCCTATTCGACGAAAGGCTCCGGCAAGGGGCCGAATGTAGACAGGGTCGTCGAGGCGCTTGAATTGGCCCGGTCGAAACGGCCCGACCTGCAAATCGACGGAGAACTGCAGGGAGACGCGGCGCTTATCCCGTCCATCGGCGAAAAAAAGGCGCCCGGGTCCTCCGTCGCCGGAAAGGCGAATGTATTGATTTTTCCCGATCTGACCGCGGGCAATATCGCGTATAAGCTGGTCCAGCGCTTAGCAGGTGCCGAAGCCTTCGGCCCCTTTCTCCAGGGCTTTGCGAAACCCGTAAGCGACCTGTCCCGGGGCTGTTCGGTTGACGACATTGTCAATACCGCCGCCGTTACTCTTGCACAGGTAAAATAACCTGAGAGTGCTTGATTTATTTGGTAAGACTCTTTTATTATCGTAGGCATGAAAGTATTAATTGTTGGCTATGGAAATATGGGCAGAGAAATCGAAGCGGTCCTCCTTCGCCGGGGGCACAGCGTTACCGCGCGGATCGACCCCGCGCAGAAGGACGCCGACGCGGCGGAGTGTACGCCGGCAATGGCGGCTGAAGCGGACACGGCAATTGAGTTTGCCCTGAGCGCGGGAGTACCGGCTAACGCGCGGTTGTATGCAGAGCACGGCCTGTCCGCAGTGGTGGGAACCACCGGCTGGGAAGACACGCGGGACGAGGTAAAACGGCTGGTGGAGGAAAAGGGGACCATCGGGTATATCTGGGGAGCGAATTTTTCAATCGGGGCGCATATCCTCTTCGCACTGACCGAAAAGGCGGCCCGGATGGTCGACAAACTGCCTGATTATGATATTATGGCGTACGAGCTGCATCACCGGAAGAAAAAGGACAGCCCTTCCGGCACGGCCCTGCGGATTGGCGAAGGGATTTTAACGAACACGGACCGGAAAAAGCGGATTGTTACGGAAAAACTCGACAGACGGATTGAAGCGGATGAACTGCATATTGCCTCTGTCCGCGGGGGATCTATTCCGGGCATCCACACGGTGCTGCTCGATTCTCCGGCCGATACCATTGAAGTCCGCCATACCGCCCGGAACAGAAGCGGGTTTGCCCTCGGCGCCGTGTTGGCCGCCGAATGGGTCGCGGATAAACAGGGGTTTTTCCAGGTTGAAGATTTTATTCAGGATTTTTTTTAAAGGAGGCGGCGGATGAAATTTGAAGGAGTTTATACGGCACTTATTACCCCGTTTACCAAGGACGGGGCCGTGGACGAAAAGGCATTGCGCAGGCTGATCGATTTCCAGATCGATGAGGGTATTTCCGGACTGCTTCCCATGGGAACAACGGGGGAAAGTCCGACCCTGAGTCACGAAGAACACATCAGGGTAATTGAAATCGTTATCGACCAGACGGAAGGACGTGTACCGGTAATCGCGGGAAGCGGTTCGAACTGTACCCAGGAAGCGGTTGAAATGACGATGCAGGCCATGGAATGCGGCGCCGACGCCAGTCTGCAGGTCGCCCCCTATTACAATAAACCCACGCAGGAAGGCTTTTACCGTCATTTTACCGCGATTGCCGATAAAGTGGATATTCCAATTATCGTGTATAATATTCCCGGACGGTCGGGAAAGAATATTGAAAACGATACAATGCTCCGCTTAGCGGAACACCCGAATATCGCCGGTGTAAAAGAGGCAAGCGGGGACATTGCCCAGATGATGGACCTCATTCTGCGGAAACAGGACGATTTTACCGTTCTTTCCGGGGACGATAATCTGGCGTTTGCTCTGACCGCCCTCGGAGGTAAGGGTGTCGTCTCCGTAGCCAGCAACTGTGTCCCGGCAAAGATGATTGAAATGATCGATGCAACGCTGCAGGGAGATATCGAACGGGGAAGGTCCCTTCACTACGAACTGCTTCCCTTTTTCAAGGGGCTGTTTCTCGAAACCAACCCCATCCCCATCAAGTACGCCATGCATTTAATGGGAATGGCGGAGGAATCCTACCGGCTTCCTCTCTGTCCTCTCAGTGACGGAAACAGGGAAATTTTCGAAAAAATATACAATACTCTTAAAAAATAGAAGCATTCGCAGCCGGCTGCTTTACCGTACGGATTCCAGTGCTTCGGAAAGAGCGGCAATTTCATCCACCGAAAGCCGTTCCCCCCTGTCTTCCGGATTAATCCCGGCGGCGGCACAGGCCGAAAGGAGTGCGTCCCGGGAAAAAGTATTTGCCAGAGTGCTTGCAAACAAATTGTTTTTAATCGTTTTCCGCCTTGCCTGAAACAGGGCTTTTGCCGCAGAAAAGAACAGCCCTCTGTTTTTATGGGAATCGAAGCGGTGGTGCGGTTTCAGCCGGAGGACCTTCGACACCACTTCCGGTACCGGATAAAACGCGCCCGGGGCCACATCTCCTAAGTCCTCGACCTCGAACGCGAACTGACAAACGATGGAAAAGAGGGAATACTCCTTTTTCCCGGGTCCCGCGTCCATCCGCCGGGCGACCTCCCGCTGCAGGGTAACAACCGAAAGTTCCGGAAGCTGCCCTGTTTCAACCATTTTATATATCATCGCGGACCCGGAACTGTAGGGAAGGTTTCCTACCATCCGGTCCGGAACGGTCCCGGCTTCGAGAACGGGTATTCCGGTTTCCATAAAATCACCCGGAACAATGGAGCATGCAGGATTGCCTCCGTAGAGCTCCTTCAGCACCCGGACAAATCCGTAATCGAGTTCGAAGACCTTCATCGATGCCCCTTCGGCTAAGCAGAGTTCGGTCATCGCTCCGATCCCCGGCCCGATTTCCCATACCTCGGCGCCCCGGCGGATATCGAGGGCCGCGCAAATTCTGCGGCGGACCTGCGGTGAAATTAAAAAATTCTGTCCGAAGCGTTTGGAAAGGCGCAACCCCTTCGATTCGAGAAACTGTTTGATAGAGCCGATGCTGTTGTAATCAACGGGGCCCATGGCTAAAGCATTGACCTGTATTGTTTTCGATAGCGGAAAGCCCGTGCCGCCGGTATGACAAGGCATAACGCCGTCCCCGCCCACAGCAGTTTTGCCGCGGCCGCTGAGGTAACGGTAAGCGCGGGAACCGCGGAAGCGATATCCAAGAGCCTGAGGATTCCCCGGTAGAGATAATCGAGACCCGAAAAGACAACCCCCGCGAGGCGCGGGAAGGGAATAACGAGCGCGATAATTCCTCCGGACATGAAAAGAGTAATGAGAGGCGTAATAACCATGCTGCTGATGATGCCCGCGGGATAAATCGTGCCGAAGGCGGCGGCAACGACCGGCGCCGTTGCGGTCTGCGCGGCAACCGAGGCGGATACGGGAAGCGAGATTACATCCGGTACGGCGGATTTCCACAGAGAATGGATTGCCGGAGAGAGAAATAAAATACCCCCGAGGGCCAAAAAAGAAAGCTGAAACGACAGGGTGTGGAGTGCTTTCGGAGTCAGCAGGGCAAGAATCAGAAAAGACAGGAGAAAAACAGACCGTATGTCCCCCTTCCTTCCGGAAATTCTAACAATTCCAAAGAGGAAAAACATGAGTCCGGCCCGGACAAGGGCGGAACGAAAGCCCGTCAGGCCTATGTAGAGGGCAACGATAACTGCAACGACAAAAAAAGTCCTCCGCTTTCCCGCGACCGGTCGAAAAACCAAAAAAAGTAGTCCGCTGATAATTCCCAAATGCATTCCCGACAGGGCAAGAATATGGGTACAGCCTCCTTTTTTAAAGAGCTCCGCTTCCAGGGTGCCTAAATCGTCCTTTACTCCGAGAAAAAGCGCCGCGAAGAGGGGGCCCGAAGCTGCTCCGGCGTTATGAATCTTCTTTTCAATGCCCTCGAGCGCCCTCTTCCGAAATTGCAGCAGCGGATGAGAATACCGGTTTTCCCCGCCGCTTTCCAAGGCGCCGTGAAACACCAGGTCCTCCGTAAATCCGCCCCGGAGAACGACACGCTCCCCCCGGAAGAAGGGGGTTTCGGCGGAGACAAAGGCGGTAACGGTCCCCGAGGCGCCGGCGGAAATGCCGTTTCGGCCGGTGACCCTTTCCATTGCAAGCGGGACAACCTGCTTTTCCGAAGAAACCTTCGTACTGTCTTTTTCACAGACCCCTTCGATACGGACGACCCAGGCGGCGGGAATTCCTATGAAAGGTGTCTGACGGGCCAGGGTATACTGAATAACGCCCCCGGCAATGAGACCCGCGGAAAGAGCGAGCAGTAAAAAAGGCCCCCTCCACGCTTGTAGTTTATAGAGAAAACGGGAAGGAAATGAACAAGCAATGCCGAAAGCCGCACAGCAAAAACCCGCCGCGAGTACAATACCGGCCCATCGAAGAGAGGCGCCCGGAACGTACACCCCGCAGCACAGCGCGGCGGAGGCAATGAGGAGATACACCCGGGGTTCTACATTAATTCGATTTAAGGTTATTGATTGCCTCCCGCGCGGCATTTTGTACTGTTTGACTGTAGTTTAAATATCCCACAAAGAGAAGATTGTCCATCGCCACCTTGTCCCCCAGTTTCCCTAAATTATTGATAACCGCGAGGACAACCTGTCCGTCCACGGCCCGGTCCTGCTCCTTATAGGTATTCAGTAAATCCAAATACAGGTTCAGGCGGACCGCCGCTTCATGGGTTGCCATGGCACCGAGACAGGCAATTGCTTCGAGAAAATCGGTCTTTCTGGCAATACCCCGGTCATATTCCATAACGGTCACATCAAAATGCCGGATCGCCAAATCCGTGGCTTTCCCCCATTTCCGTTCCGTCAGCGCTCTCGCGGCAATATTCCGCAAGTCCCTAAGCCGCGCCTTTTCCGTAGCATCCGGAGACGTGGTGTTCAGCCCTACATCCATCGCTCTTTCCGCTATCTCCCCTTTTTCATCTTCCGTCAGCTTATCTTCCGCCAAGGCCATCCGCAGGGCGTCCAGTTTTTCTTCGATGGTGTTCTTCTCGATAATGGCGATAAGATGGTCCTTCAGGTCCCCCTCAATGGCATAGAGAGACTGCCTGGCAATGGAGGTAATGACGTCGGAATAGGACAGGCTCATAGCGGTAAAAATGACGGGAAATGAACTGGGATCTCCCAGTTCCCCCAACGCGGCCACACACGCCGCCACTACCTGTGTGTCCGGCCGCCCGCCGGTGAGAAACTCCGTGTTCTGACTTAACAGAAAATTGTTCAGTTTCCATATTAAGTCATCATCCCCCGAAGCGATTTTCCCAAGGCTGTTCAGGACTTGGACACGTACGGTCGTGTCTTTATCGATTGAAAAGAGGTCCCACAAATCGTATTTTGCTTCCCGGTAGCCGGCCTCTCCGATGAGGTCGGTTGCAATAATAGCAAGCCGCTGCGCCGCCGGATCGGTAAGCAGCAGTATCTGGTTCCCGATAACAAACTGAATTGCCTTATGATACAAAGGTCCCAGTCCTTCGAGATCGAGCTGTTCCGCATCTTCCAAGACCTTAATTTTCGTATCTAAATTGGCACGTGCAAAATTCCGTAAAAAACTCTCGAGATGAGTGTTCTCCTCCGCCGTTTCCTGAGCATACAGAAAGCCCAGCCCGAAACAGAATATCATGAGGACCAATAGCGTTTTTCTCATGTGTATGCTCCTTATAGATTAAATAATAGGCCTCCGGCCGTATTTTTTCAAGGTTTTTCTATTTTTTGCGCGGCTCGGGGAGGACCCGGTTTCTTCCGTTTTTTTTCATCCTCCCGCTCATTAAAAATATTGTAGACATAGGCTAAAATGCTGTTTTTAATGGGCGGGCTGGGCGGCAGGGCCTGAATATGCAGGACCGACTGGTTCCGTTTCTGATTGAATGTAAGCCCCTTGACGGTACCGTTGAGAATGAGTGGACGTTTGGAAAGGGTAAACTGCGCCTTGACCGGCAGGCCTACCTTGGCTTTCCCGCCGATAAGGAGCGCCGCGCCGTCTTCAGACACATCCATCATTCTGCAGCGGAGTCCCCCGCCCTTTTCAATCCGTTCATTGGCGCTGTCGATTGTTTGTAAGGGATACAATCGTGCCGGAATATTGGTTTGGACGCGTACGGAGCCCCGCCGCTGACTGCGGATCAGGTTGTCCGAATGGGCCAAGTGGAGTATGGGGTATTTCCGGTCGAAAAAATCCTCCAGCACCTTTGTCTGAAAAACATAGCCGGCATCATCCGCGCGCCAAAAGTAGATGTTGACCTTTTGGCCCCGCCATGTAAAACCCGGAGGGATCCTTCCTCCCTGGGGATAGGCTACGGCGAGATATTTCCGGAGATTTTCCACAACGGAGGACTGAAAGGTGTTTCCCGAATCCAGACTTATTTTTATTTTCTGGTGCGGGGTAATTTTCCGGGACGTTTTTAGTCCGAGTTTATATTTCGGCAGGTTGAATTCAACGGATTTTCTAAAATCGTAGAGTTTGGAAAGGAATTTTTCATTCGCCGGGTCGTGCTCTTTCTGTCTGGACCGCCATTTAATAATAATTCCCCGAATCGACCGGTCCAGTGCTTTAATGGACCAAAACAGTGAAAGGGGATTTTTCAGCCTGTTCTCGACTGCTATTTTCCGCAGCAGGTTGATTTCCGGAAATACAAAACCGGATTCCCGGCCCCGGACGTAAAACTTGAGCCACGGGAACTTTCCGCCCCCGAGCTTCCGAAGAATGAGAAAAATAGCAACGAACAGTACTACCAACGCAGCAAAAATTATCCACATACTTTTACTATCGAACGAATTGTTAGATAGGTTGACATCATTTTCCGTCTACCCTATTACTGCTACTATACAGATTTGTACATACTTTTTCCAGGAGAAAAGATGAAAAACGGGAAAAAAATTATCATTATCGAAATAATCATTGTTTTTTTTGTTTTTGTATTCCCCAGTTACCTTTCCCAGGACATACGGGTCGACCCCTCGCTGTTTTCCAGCTTCCGCTTCAATATTACCTATATTGTAAGCACCCTTCCGCAGATAGCGATGCTTTTCCTTATTTTGTATTTAGGCAGGGGTATGGAAATAGGCGGTAAAGGAAAACTCCGAGAGGTGGCGGAGGAGTATGGATTTACCAATTTTGACATCTCCCTGGTATGGAAAACCGGATTTGTATGTATCGGCACCTTTGCAATCGCCTTTGCCGCCTCCATGCTGTCGCTGCTGCCCGCGGTCCGGGCAGTGGAATACCTTAAGCCGGTGCAGTGGGAATTCCCCGGTATGAGGATGCTTCCGCTGGTGTTTGTCACCTGCATCAGCACCGGATACCGGGAGGAAATGCTCTTCCGCTCCTATTTTTTGACCCGTTTCCGGCATGCCGAAATGGCAAAACTTCCGGCCCTCCTCCTTACGGCGCTTCTCTTTGCCGCGGGGCATATCTATCAGGGTCTGCCGGCTTTTGCCGCGACCTTTTGCATCGGGCTGTTCCTCGGATTTGTCTATCTCCGGTTTCGCAATATCCATATGATCGCCGTCGGCCACGGATTATATAACTTTTTCTCCTTGATCCTCTTTCCGTTTATTGTTACCTTTCAAATATAAAAATTTGCTTATATAAAGGAGTGTTAATAATGAAAAAACGGTTACTGGTTATAGCGCTGCTTCTTTCCTTTTTCGCCCTTGCAGCCGCCTTCGCCGGAGGCGGCAAAGAGCAGGCCGCCGCTGAAGAACCGAAACCCGCGCCTCCCGAAGTATCGGCTGAAGAGGAACAGCCGGCGGCGGAGCCGGAGTACACCGAATCGCAGCAAAAACTCGCCGAAATCGGCTTTCAGCTTCCCCTCCAGGCCTTTCAGGCCCCCGATTTTACCCTCCCCGCTCTTCAGGGAAAAGAAATTACTCTTTCCGAGTTACAGGGAAAACTGGTATTTCTCAATTTTTGGGCAACCTGGTGCGGACCCTGCAGGGCCGAAATGCCCTCGATGGACATTCTGTATCAGGAACTTCCGGAAGAAAAGTTCGAGATGATCGCGGTCAACGTGAACGAACCGGCGGACACCGTACGGACCTTCGTCGAGGAAAACGGATACTCCTTTCCCATTCTGTTCGATGAAGCGGGAGAAGTAAGCGCCATGTACCAGGTACAGGGTATTCCCACGACGTGGATTATCGGTCCCGAAGGGGATGTCCTCGGCCGTCTTGTGGGTACAACGGAATGGGACACTCCGGAAAAGAAAGCGGTCTTTGATTTTCTCCTTGCGGAATTATGATTATGACAAAGAAGGTCCTGACAATACTGCTTCTCTTTCTCGCGGTAGTGCCCGGGCTGTTATACGCGGAGGAACCGAAAATCGAAGTAACGGTAGAGCCCGCCGCGCTACAACCGGGAGAGGAAGGGACCATTACCGCCTCGTACACCATTCCCGGCAACATGTATATGGCCCTGCAGGAACAATTTTTCTTTGTAGACGCCCCGGACACGGAATGGCTTCTTTTCGGTCCCGTCGATTATCCCGAGGGAGAAGAAAAAAACGGGCTCACCATTTACAAAAAAACGGTAACCATTACACGGCCCTTTACGCTCGCTGCCGATGCCCCGCCGGGAAACCATTCCGTCAAGGTACAAACGGGGTATCAGTTCTGCGACGAATCGGGGACCTGTTTTATGCCCCGGCGGAAGGAACATTCGGTGGAGTTCGAGGTACTCGACCCGGAAAAACAAGAAGCTGCGGGGGCCGGAAGGTCCGCCGGGCTGAGTAAAATACTGCAGTTTATTCTCTTTGCGTTTATCGGCGGGGTTATTCTGAACATCATGCCCTGCGTACTTCCCCTTCTTTCGGTGCGGGCATTGAGCCTCGTTAACCAAAACCGTCAGGACAGGAAAAAAATCCTTGCAGGTTCGGCGGCCTACACCGGAGGGATACTAGCCTCCTTCCTTATCCTGGCAACCATTGTCACCATACTGAAAGTTTCGGGCGAATTGGTGGGCTGGGGGTTTCAATTTCAAAATACGGGGTTTGTTATCGTTCTTATCTCGGTTATTTTTGTGTTTGCCCTCTCCATGTTCGATGTTTTTGTCATAACCGCCCCGGGAATGAATGCCGCGGCGAAGGCTTCGGGCAGAGGGGGATATCTGGGGTCCTTCCTTACCGGTGTATTTGCCGTCCTCGTGGCCACCCCCTGTACCGCGCCCTTTTTGGGCGCTGCCCTCGGCTTCGCCTTTTCCCAGCCGCCAATTATCATTTACCTCATTTTTATTTTTGTCGGTCTCGGACTGGCCCTTCCGTTCATCCTTTTGGGAATATGGCCGAAGCTGATTCAAAAAATTCCGAAACCCGGAAACTGGATGAACATTTTCAAGGAAGTAATGGGCTTTCTCCTTATTGGAACGGTCCTGTATCTCCTTACCACCCTCTTCCGGCAGCTCAGCGGGCCTCATTTTATCCGTATGCTGATATTTTTAGGCATCCTCGCCTTTGCAAGCTGGGTTTACGGCAGGTTCGCGCACCCGGGGTCGCCGAAACTGCGGAGCTGGATTGTCTTTCTCCTAACGGCGGCCATTATTACCCTCTCCGCCGTGTTTGTCGTAAAAACCGGCCCGCCCGAGGAAGGACCCGCCGGGGCCGCCGTTACAAAACCGGAAGAAATCGAATACATCAGCCGGGACTGGGAAGTATTTTCCCCGGAGGCAGTGGAAAGCTACCGGAAACGGAACAGGCCCGTGTTTATCTCCTTTCATGCCGCCTGGTGCACCAACTGCAAGGTAAATCAGGCAGCGGTGCTTTCAAAGGAGGATATCCTGCAGGCCTTCCGGGATTATAACGTTGCCCTGCTCCACGGTGATTACACGAACCGGGACGAAACCATCGCACGGTGGATACAAAAATTCGGGAAAGCCGGGGTTCCCGTCTACGCTTTCTATATTCCCGGAAGGGAGACACCCCTCATTTTTCCGGAACTGTTGAGTAAAAATATGATTTTTTCCGCTTTAGAGGACAATCTCGAGTAGGAAGTTGCCTATACCTGTTCTTTATGCTATCGTTTTTGAAATTTCGACTAAGGGGGATATATCATGGCTGAAATAACGAATATACCGGACCTGCTGCCGCATCGGGACCCGTTTCTCTTCGTGGACCGCCTTGAAGAGGTAACTGATGAAAAAATAATCGGTTATCGAAAATTCACGGAAAAGGATTTCTTTTTTCAAGGACATTTCCCTCAGTACGCGGTCGTTCCCGGGGTCATCCTTATCGAAACAATGGCCCAGTGCGGGGGAGCGGGAATCAGTTCCAGCGGGGTCCTCGGGGATTCCCTCTTTTTCTTAGCCACCGTCGATAAGGCAAAATTCCGCAGACAGGTCCGCCCCGGCGATGAAGTGCGGATGGAAATAACAAACATCCGGGTCTCAAAAAAGATGATAAAACAAGCCGGGAAGGCATTTGTAGGTGATGAAGTCGCGGCGGAGGCGGAATGGCTCTGCCTTGTGGGCGATCCTCCGGAAACCTGACCGACGTAAAAAAGTTGACAGCTCATGCCGCCCGTGATACCGTTATGATCATTTATCATATCATAACCGGAGGTACGCTATCATGAACGTTACAGGAGATACAATTCCGAAACGTTTCCAGTCCGTCGCTTCACTGTATCCGAATCACGCCGCCGTGTACTCGAAAAACAGCGAAAATACCTTTGTTTCCACAACGTTTCATGAATTTTACCGCTTTGCCGCGGTATTAGGCAGCGCCCTCCACGATTTCGGCGTAAAGCGGGGCGACCACATCGGCATTATCGCGGACAACCGGGAAGAATGGATGCTTACCGATATCGCCGTTCTCGGCCTGGGAGCCATCGATGTGCCGCGGGGTTCCGACTCCACGGCGGAGGAAATATCGTATATTCTAGCTCACGCGGACTGCCGCGTTACCTTCGCCGAAAACGCCGTGCAGGCGGAAAAAATTATTTCGAAAATTACAAGCATTCCCCTTTTAGAAACAATTATCCTCTACGACGACGGGAAAAAAGATGTGTCCCTTCCGGCGGACAGAAAAATAGAGGTATATACTTTCAGCGAACTTTTACAACGGGGAGAAAAACTGTACGCCGAAAATGAAGGTTTTTTCGACGACGAAGTAGCAAAGGGTCACGGTGACGAAACGGCGACCCTCATCTACACGTCCGGCACGACCGGCGAGCCGAAGGGTGTAATCCTTACCCATACCAACTTTATTTTCCAGGTTGAACGAATTTACGATCATATCGAAGTTCTTCCCGGGCATATTTTCATCAGTGTCCTGCCGATTTGGCATTCCTTTGAACGGGCCGTTGAATACGTTGTCTTTAACCGGGCCGCGGCAATTGCATACTCGAAGCCCATCGGGAAAATCATGCTCGAAGACATGGGAAAAATAAAACCCCAGTGGATGGCCTCCGTTCCGAGGATTTGGGAAGGTGTTCGAAGCGCCGTGTACAGGAACGTCAACAACGACGGCGGCATCAAGAAAAGTCTCTTCTACTTTTTTGTAGGGGTCGGAGAGGCCTTTGCCCGTTTTAAGAACATGCTTCTCGGCCTGACACCGCAGTTTAAAAAGCGCTCCCGTGTACTCGATGCCCTCGTAAGCTTCATCCCCCTTATTCTCTTAGTCCCGCTGAAATTACTGGGGAACGCCCTGGTGTTTAAAAAATTGAAGGCCCGTCTGGGGGGAGAGTTTATCGCCGGTATTTCCGGAGGCGGAGCGCTGCCCGATTATGTCGATAAATTTTTCCAGGCCGCCGGGATCCTTCTGCTGGAAGGGTACGGACTTACCGAAACCGCGCCTATTCTGTCGGTACGGAAGCAGAAAAAACCGGTTTCCGGGACCGTCGGACCGCTGCTGAAAGACATTGAATACCGTCTCGTAGACGAACGGAACAATGACGTCGGCCCCGGGAAGAAAGGTGTCCTCTGGGTAAAAAGCGACCAGGTCATGAAAGGGTATTACAAGCGCCCCGATGCAACGGATGAAGTCTTGAAAGACGGCTGGCTCAATACCGGCGACATCGCGATATTTACCCATACCGGAGACTTCACCATTATCGGGAGGGAAAAGGAAACAATTGTGCTGATGGGAGGCGAAAATGTCGAACCGACCCCCATCGAAGATAAATTGAAACAGTCCGATTTTATCGACCAGGTTATGGTCATCGGACAGGACAAGAAATACCTCGCGGCGCTTATTAATCCGAACCAGGAAAAACTGGAAGCAACAGCGCAGGAATTCAACATTCAGTACGTGGAATGGGAAGAGCTGTGTACAAATCCGCAAATTCAGAACATAGTGAATACGGAAGTACAGAACCTTATCAATTCGAAAACAGGGTTCAAGAGTTTTGAGCGTATTTTCAAGTTTATCTTACTGCCGAAACCCTTTGAAGTTGGAAAGGAAATGACCCGTTCCATGAAGATAAAACGGAACGTTGTCGAGGAGCTCTACAAAAAGGAAATAAAACAGCTCTTTGCATGAAACTCCCTATTAGAGGCGTAGATAGGTAATAATAAAGTATATAATCGCCGCGGCAAGGAGGACCGTAAAAATCCGGTACAGCCAGCGGCGCTGTTTTTTCCCCTTGCGAACAGGCGGCGTCGCTTCGCCGCCGCTGATCCGGTAACCGCAGAGAGGGCAGCCCGAAACGAAGAGGTCCGCGTTTCCGGTAAACCCGCAGCTCGGACAACGGACTGAGTAGAAAACCCTGCCGCATTTCGGACATTTTTCCGCGTCCCCGGGAACGGCCGCGCCGCATTTCTCGCAAAAAAACTCCTGACCTTCCGCCATTAGAGCTTGCGCACCCCAAGTACCGTCAAGTCATCGTACTGTTCATCTTCCTTCAGGTGGGTGAAAACAACATGGTCCTCATCGTCGCTTTCCCGCGGATGGGTGAAATAGAGCTGATACTGTTCAAAATGCTCTTGCAAGAACGTATCGATTACTTTGTCGACAACCACCCTGTCCTCCGCCGTTGCCGACGGGTCCGGATAAATACGGAATATTTTTTCAACCGCCACCATCGCCAGTACCGCGTTTTCAACCGTCTCTTCGCAGGTGGAAAAATCGAAGGTCAGTTTTTCACCCGGTATCGGATTGTGATATTTTTCCAGGGAGTATTTTCCCTGCCGATACACGGCGGTAATAATATCGTCGATCCGAGGAATACCGAGTTCTTCGAACTCGCTTCCCTTCGCGTGGTTTCCGTGCATCTCGTTTTCTCCGATCCCCGGTTCACTGCAGGTAATAAGCTGAAACGTTTCGTTTCTGAACTTGCGCTGGGCCTCTTCAATACCGTCCGTGAACAGGAACATCGTGTCCCCCCGGTTCAGCTGATGGGGAATTTGCGGAAACCCGTCTTTCATTTCCACGATCATCGAGGGAAAAACTCCCGCGGCAGGCGCTTCCGGCAGTAATTTTTGATACATTTGGCTCGATGCCTGATCATAAAAATGCACGATATTATCACCGGCATTGCAGAGATAGCATGCCCCGGTTTCCATATTGACTATAACGACAATCAGCGCGGCAAATCGTCCCTTGAAGCCCCGTTCCTCTAAAAGATCGTTCATGCTGTAGACCAATTCGCTCAAATTGATGCCGTTCCTGTCGACGTTCCAGTTTTTAAAATAACTCAAGAAAATGGTTGCAACTTCCACCATAATAAGCGACGCGGGAACGCCCTTGCCGGCAACATCACATTTGATAATCGCGTAATGCTTGTCATCCAGCTTCCGGTAGTCGAAATAGTCTCCGGACACGCCTTTCGCGCCTTCATAGTACCCGAAAAAGGAGATGCGTTCATTCTTTTCCTTCCCCGTCGAGCGTTTGCCCCCGTCGGGCTTTTCTTCCAAGGGAATGAACATTTTCTGCACGTCCTTTCCAATCATCAGCTCCTTGTTCGCCGCCGCCGCTTTAACCAGTCCCGTCGTCATTTGGTTGACCGTGTCCGCTAAGGTCGATATTTCGTCCTTCGATTTAATCGTAATTTTATGGTCATGGAGCTTCGATTTGTCCTCGGTGTCCCGAATTATCTCCACTCCGGCCACCAGCCGTTTTATCGGGATAATCATAATCGAAGCAAAAATGACCGCGCCTACGACCCCGATCCCGATGGAAATAACGGCAATGATCCCGATAATGAAAATCAGCCTGCGGACCGATTCCCCGATTTCGGCGATAATCCGGTCGGTGGAAACGCCGAGACGTACCAGCCCCTTGTAGTAGGTGTCCTGTCCAACGGTCCTGTATACAACGGGACGGTAAAAAATGTATTCCCGCTCCGCTTCTTCTAAATTCTCAATGGAAAATTCGGGAACACTTCCGATAACATCGCCGAGTTCCTTCAGCGTAATATTTACCTGCTGTTCCAAATCCCGTATTTCCCGCTGATACCGGGCAAGCTGCTCCTCCGCGCCTTCCTCTTCGCTTAAGGCAATAGCCCGGGCCTGCTCCCCTAATATGTCGAGCTGTTCGGTAATGTCCCCCAGTGCTTCCCGGGCGTCCCGGTTAATCCGTTCCTGCAGTTCATGCGCTTTCGGTGTTACATCGTCTTCGATTCTCGAAACTCCAATGGAAAGGGTATCGGTGTCGATCTTTCCCCGAATATTCTCATCGTCCGAGGCCCATACGTAATTATACCGGTCCGGATCATTTTCACCGGCGCCGGTAATGGTCGCGAAGAGGGAATCCTCCATTGCAAAACGCTGCTCCGGTATCAAGCCGAGTTCCAGGGTGTTTTTCGCGGGCAGATACGACCGTGCCGAGGAAGTAAGACTTTCCAGCAGTACCTCCGTCTGTTTCCGCAGCCCCGTAGCCAGATTGTCCCGCTGGGTATTGATTGAGATGTACGCGAGAGCGCTTGCCACCATCAGCACAACGACGATAATCAGCAGCGTAATGAAGAGAGTGAATTTTATCCGAAGGCCCATTCCCCGTTTTTTCATTTCCTGTAACCTCTCTTTCTTTTGTTGTTCCGTCAAGTCCCGCTGCATAATGAGCGCGCGGACTTCCATTTCCAGTTTATTCCCCTCTTTTACCACCGCCGAGATCTTCATGGTGGAAAAAACAAGTCCCGCCGCAAGCAGCAGCAGCAGCAAATAGAACAGGAATGAATTGGCGGAAAGTGTAAACAGTGTTTCCCGCACCGGCTGCCACTCCCGTTCCGGCAGGGCGGTAAAGTCGCCGAATTTGACCGCACCGGTGGATTCAAGATCGATATACGGCTGTGTAAAATAGAGCCCCCGCTCCGGATGCAGAAGCCCTATCCGGTATCTTCCCTCATCCACATCCTCGATAACCGGACCGTCGATCTGCCGGTCGTTTACCACTTCGTAGGCTTCAAAATCGAGCTGATACTCGTAATCGAAAGGTTCCTCCCCGTCCCGGTCGAGAATGACCTTCGACACCAAACCGCCGACGGAAAAGCCCCGGCCGTAAATTGTCAGCGTTACCCTGCCGAGGGCGTCCCGCTCCGCGTCGATCGCGGTAATGTAGGTTTCCGGAATATATTTATTCATTTTGAATACGGTGGAAACCGGTTCCCCGGCGTTCCCCACCGTATCGACGGCCCGCACCGAAAAGGCCCACAACCCGTTGTCCCGGTTCCTGAAATACACTTCGGTATCCGTGGTCATGACCCGGGGAGGCGGCGGAGTTATATTCGGTTCTTCCAGGTCGTATCCGCCGAGGTACTGCAGATTATAGCTGTAGCCCGCTATGTATTCCTCCTCCTCCGGAGGTTCCCACTCCATGGTGAAGGTGTTGGAAACGAGGAAACCCTGTTCATCATATTCCGGTTCGGCAATCGTTACCGTCTCCGGAGGAGTGGTATCCCGGTAAAATGACAGCCTTCCGGGTTCCGACCAGTTACCCGCGTAGTCGTTCGCCGAAACGTGAAAGTACCACATGCCGTCTTCGTCGGCGGTGTAGGCCGCCTCCCGGTCCCGCTGCAGCGTCATAATTCTCTTCGGCGGGCTCCCTTCCGGATTTCTGTCCCAGGAGTAGGCAAAGCCGGCTATGCCGGAACTGTCTTCGGGCAGAGACCACCGGACCGAGTACCGGTCCTGGCGAAAGCGCCCGCCGGAGATGAAATTTTGGGCGGCCGGAACGGGGGCCTGGACGGTTTCGTCCGGAGCAAGATAGACCAGGCGGGACGTGTCGCCGAGAAGGTTCTCCCAAATAATGAAGGGTTTTCCGCCTTCGACAATGGTCCTCGCAAAGGTTGAAATGCCGTTTATCCCCGTTATGTCCCGGTCCCGCCAAAACACGCCGTCTCTGTAGGCGAGGATGATATGATCATTACCGACCCGGTCATCGAACCAGGTAACATAGGTCCTGCCGCCCGCGGAAAACATCCGGGGGAAATGACAGTTCCTCATTCCGGTGGTAACCGCTTCGGGTCCGCCCGTTATCCTGCCGGCGGGACCGATTTCCATGTAGTAAATCTGGGGGCTTGTGCCGCCGAAACGGCGCTCCCATACCATGGCGAGGTTTCCGTTTAAAGCGAGCAGAAACGGCCGCTGGTTGTCGAAAAACTGCGGTTCCCGTTCTTCCCCCTCCAGCAGTTCCGGAAATCCGGTAAGCCACACGGGGGTGCCGAAGGTCCTTCCGCCGTCATCACTCGTGGTCAGGTATACCTGGTAACTCGGCCGTTCCCCGGTTTCCAGGACTTGAAATGCCACGTATTCCCTGCCTCCGTGGGAGGTATGATACGGGAGAAAGTTCAGCTTTTGCTCCCCCTCCCTCACCAGTGCTTTGACTTCCGACCAGTCCTCTCCGTTTTCGGAGATGGTATAGTAAATTTCCAGAGTGTCCCCGAGCTCGGGCGTTACCGTTTCCCGAATTACAAAGAGCATCAGCCCTCCGTCGGCTTTTGCAAAGATCCTCGGCGCAACTGTCGTGGAAAAGGAAAAAACACTGCCAGTACGTGTAAAAGTATCTCCCCCGTCGGTGGAGCGGTAGACATCGATACTTTCTCGTTCGTTCCGTACGGCGATAAAAAGATGCCCGCGGTTAGTAACACAGGCCGAAAATACCGGCGATTCCTTTCCGGTAAAGCCGTAGGGTTCCCCGACCGGCGCCGGCTCTCCCCAAGCCCGGGTGCCCCGTCTGCTCAGCAAATATAACTGAACGGTGCCCCTCTCCTCATCGGTATAGGTAATTTCCTGCCACACAATCGCCGAAACGCCGCCGCCGGTCACCGCCGTCGGAAAACGCGCTCCGTCTCCGACAAGGACTTCTGGCTTTTCCCAGTATAAATCCTGCCCGGCGGCCGGAAGGAGAACGAGGCACAGGAGAAGTAAGGCTGATGCTGCCGCGGCTATATTTTTGATTCGATTCTCCTCTTCAACTCCAACAGCGGCGGAAATTGGCTGCTCTGTTCATTTTTTAACAAATTATTGACAATCCGCAAAGCCTCATAGTAATTGCCTTCGATATACTTTTCCTCGGCAAGGCGGTATTGCTGCTGGGCCTCGTTCGACAATACCGTCGTTGTGCGTCCTCCCAGGTCCGCTTCCACCCTGTCCAGGAGGGTCGTTACCTGCTGACTCTCCGGCGTCAGTTTCAGCGCCTGGTTTAAATATTCGAGTGCTATCGGGAACTGGGCCCGCACCCCGCCTTGAACAATCTGAAGGGCCCGGACATACAGCTGGTCCGACTGCCGCTGTTTTTCCGGGTCCGGCGGGGGGACGCGCATTCCCAGTTTTATTTCCGTCTGATAAATCGCGTTTTGTATCCCCGGATAATCGGGGCGGATGGCCTCTAAGTCCTTTAAATCGATATAGGCCTGCTGCGGGTTTCTGTTTATTTCCTCCAGGGCCTCGTTGAATTTCTTGCGGAACAAATCGTCAAATTCTCCGGGGTTCTTGTACTGCAGAATACGGAGGCTTAAAACACTCGCCTCCTGGTTCAGGGGAAAGGGGATTTTTACATACAAAATGTTTTTTTCCGCCTTATCGAAATAATCCACGGCTTCATCCCTGCGCCCGCCCTCGGCAAGGCGTTTTCCTTCGAGGTAATTTTCTCTCGCGAGGTTCAACAGCTGGCTCATCTCGGCAAAGAGGGGGTCCGTCTCCTCTATCTTTCGTCCCGACTGCACATAGAGTGCCACCCGTACTATCTGCAGCCAGTAGTCGATTTCAGGCTTGCTGTCCACATGGGTAATGGCCCACCGGGACTGGGCCCGCAGCAGGTCCCGCTCGGCACGGTCGTACTGCTCCTGGGCATAGTAATTTTTCGCCGTTTCGATAAGTTCTCGGACTTCGGCGACAATGACATTGTTCTGAGTAGTGTTTATTTCCTCGTTCAGATTTGCTATGAGCGTGTCCCGTTCCTCCTGCAGTTCCGGATCGATCTGTACAGCTAAGGACATATCGAAACGCTCCCCGGCAAACCGGAGCTGCTCCCTGGCTTCCTCGAAATTTTCCCGCGCAAGTTCTACGCGGGCCTGGTTTATCCGGTAATAACCTTCTTCCTCATACCGTGCGGCGATAAGGGCCTGCTCTTGGGCTTCACCTGCAAGGTTCGCGGTCCGGTTTTCGAGTTCCGTTATTCGGCGGATGTAATCATTTCCCAGAGCTATTTCATCCTGAACATCTTCACCTACCCGAATGTATTCGTCCTCCTGCCGGAGAAATGCTACCACCCCGCTGAAATCGGCAGCCAGGGCATCTAAATTGCTTAGAACGGAATCGAACTGCTCTTTCGCCCCCTCGGGATCTTTCAGCGTAACGACGGCGGCCCCTTCCCCCTCGCCGAGCGTTTCTTCATAGCCCCGCAGGAGCCGCGTTCCGTTTTCCGCCGATGCGGCATTTTCCTCATACCGTGAAATGAGAGGAGCGTACCTCATGCCCGCCATCCGGACAACCGTTTTCCGTTCCGTCTCCACCGCCCCCCGGAGGTACGCGGTCAGTATGTTCTTCATACTCCCGGCTTCCCCGGCCGCGGGGCTGAAATCGATGCCGATTGTGCTTTCCATGGACTCCGTCCGTTTTTCCGTTTCCACCCAGGTATCGAGCTCTTCCCTGAGCACGTCCCCGGCGGCAAGAAGCTCCCGCCGCGCCTCCTCCGCCTGTTCGAGCTCCGAAAGCCCGCCGACACCGCGACCGATTTCTTCCATTTTTCGGACCTCGTCGGTAATACCGATATAGGTATCGATAATCCGGCCGCGGGTCTGCTGAAGAACGAAAGCCGGCAGCCGCTCAAAGGCAATTGCATACGCGTCTTCCGATACATTGTAGTCCCCGTCGACATACATCCTTGTTTCCCAGAGCCGATAATTTTCCAAAAGCATTTCCCCGTAGGCATCCGCCTGCCGAAGGATCTCCCCCGCTTCTTCGAACCGGCTGCCGGCAAAGGCGGCCTTTCCGCCGTTCAGTTTTTCGGCAAATACGTTACCAAGGTCCCCGCTCAAGCGGTCCAAATATTCCGAGTAAAAAAGGTCAATCGCGCCGATAATCCCCTCGGTTTCATCCGTCTCCTGCCGGCCCATCGTAAGCAGGTACAGATAGGAAATGTGAAATTCCTCTTCATCGTAGCGGTTCCGCAGTTCCGTGCCCTGTTCCCGCAAAAACAGCGCCTGTGAAAAGGCGGTTTTCCGCTGTTCCGCGATTTCACGGACACTTCCCGCATAGTCCGAAAACTCCGTACGAAACCGGTCAATATCGTCCCGGGTCAGCAGGTCCGCCGCCCGGGTAAAAAATGCCGAAATATCATCCTCGGTGCTTTCAAAGGCGCGGACCGTATCAGCCAGGCTTTCCCTCGCACGGGTAACCGCGCTGTTCACCATGTTTCCGTACTCCTGCTGTTCGAACTGCTCCCGATACAGATCAAACCCATCGAGATAGGCAGCCGCTCCCTGCCAATACTCCCCCGCCTTCAGCAGCGCGAGGGCATTTGCCATGATATTCTCGAACTGCTTCTTGTTGTACACAAAAACCGCCGTCGCTTTTGCCCGCTCAAATGCTTCGACGGTGCTCTTGTTCGGCGATTTGTCCATTTCCTCGAGTTCGGCGAATATTTCGTAGGCCTGGTCTAAATCGAGTTCATCCTGCTTGTAAATGTCGATAAGTTCGGAATACTTTTCGTTATATTTGTTTCGCGCCTTATGAATTTCCTGTATTAATTCCTGAGCTTCGTCAAAGCGGCGCGGGTCGGTCTGCATAATTTCGGAAAGGATTACAACGGCATCGTTATACTGTTTCTCTTCGATAAGCCGCCGTGCGGCTTCAAGGGAATCTTCCCGGGCCCCTCCGGCATAAACGGGCACACCAATACAGAACAGTACCGCTAAAATGAGAAAAAAATGAGTTTTTTTCGCGGTCGAAACCACACCAGTCGCCTCTACTTCAATGTATCACATTATCGGCAGAAATGTCTGCTTATCTGAGAAGACACAACACCCTAACTAATTACCTGCTAAATAATTATATTTCAATGTAGAAAAACCGATAATTCCATTGTATATTAGTAGGTATGAGAGCTGTTTTTTTCGTTACAGCGATACTTTTTCTCGCCGTTTGCGGTGTTTACGCCGATTTTTCAACCTTTTACGGCGATATCGCCCCGGAGGATGAACAGCTTGACCCGAATGTCGGACTGACCGTTTTTCCGACACTTCTTATTCCCATCGGCGGCAGATACGAAGGTATGGGAACGGCATTTACCGCCGTTGCGAATGACGCGGGATTTCTCGAAGCCAACCCGTCCGCGAGTTCCCTGTTGGAACAGACCGAACTGGTCTTCAGCCACAACAACTGGATAGCCGATTCAAATATGGAGGGTGTCGTTTACACCATCCGTTTCGACGATCTTGGGATCGGTTTCGGCGGCAAGTTCCTGTATGTTCCTTTTACCGAATACGACACCTGGGGGGAGCGGGTTTCAAAAGGGTATTACTCCGAATCCATTGCAACGATGAATATTTCCTACAATTTTTTTTCCAGCTATTACTTTTACGGTTTTGCAGTGGGGGCAAATATTAAAGTCGCGTACCGGAACATTCCGGAGGCCATACACCCGGAACAGTCGGCCTTGGGTATTATGGGGGATTTCGGGGTCCTTACCAGATTCAATTTTCTGAAATTTTATTCTTCGCGGTCTAAAAATTTTTCCGTCGGCGGGGTCGTAAAAAATTTAGGGCCCTTCGTTTTAGAAGAACCTCTTCCAACGGAAGCGACCTTCGGCATCGCCTATTCCCCCCTGCGCCCGGTAACGCTTTCCTTCGATTTTACGATTCCCTTCAGTTTCAATCCCGGCCTGTTTCCCGCTGAACGATGGAGTATTGCCGGTGGGGCTGATATTGCCTTTACCGGCTTTTTTTCAGTGCAAACCGGCTTCAAATACAGGGGCGGGAATCCGAAAATCTCATTAGGGAGCACGCTCAATCTGCGGAAAATCCGTTTTGTCGTCAATTACACCCTCGATTTAACCACTTCGTCCAATTCCGCGGACCATTTCAGCATACAGGCGGAGCTGAAACTGGGGGACCGCGGCCGGGCCGAACGGCAGGCCCTTATTGACGAGTACTACACCGCCGGTCTGGAAGCCTATGCCGAAGGGCGCCTGCAGGAGGCGATTGACAGTTGGAACATGGTGCTGGAACTGGACCCCGATTTTCAGCCCGCAGCGGAAATGAAGCGTACCGTTCAACGGGCCGTTGCCCTGCAGAAAGAGATGGAATCGATTCAGCAAATTGAATAAGCGCGGCGGGCCGTCTATACGGCGGGCCGTTTACTTTGAATCGACCTGTTCGAAACTCCGTTTGATTCTGGTGTAAACGGCAAAGAGAGGAAGGTCGGTCTTTTTCCCGTCGCCGAAGGAGGGGAGAATGTGCGTATGCTTGCCCCCCCGTTTCGCTTTCGCGATTCGCGAGATAATTTTTTCCTTCCGTTTCAGGTCCCTCGAGCTGAACTGTTTTTTTAAATATTTTGTCAGATATTCCGCGTCCTTTTTTTCATCGGCTGTTAACGGATATTTTAAAGGATCGAACATGCTCTCGACAATATCGTCCCGGGATTTCGCCTCCGACTGCTGCAGGGCATCTTCCACTTCCCGAACAAACGGGTCGGCCTGAAAATGGATCTTGTCTACCGCGGAACGGAGACTTACCCGCTTCTTCAGGGACATGTCCGAACGGCGGTCCCTCCTTCCTAAAAGAAAAAAGGCGCCGATGGAAATCGCTAGGCCGATTGCCAGCTCATCGATTACCGGCAGGGGGTCCCGTATGACAAATGCCAATATAAAATACGCGGATATAAAAATACCCGCGGATATAAGAAATTTTGGTAAAAAACGGACCTCTGAAATCCAGCTGTTCACTTTTTCTTCAACGATCCGGTACAGTTCGTTCCTGAACATCGTCATGGCCTCTACCCGGGGCTCCCTTCCGTACTTTCCAAGTACTTCGGCTTCCGCGAGTGTGTCCACAAGCTTGTCATCTTCCTCGAAAGGATGAAGGAAGAGAGAGGAATTGTCGTTTCTGTAGAGATGATAAATTACAATTTTTGATTTGTTCCCCATACTAGGGAAGTTATCTGTTCCTGCGCCGGATGTCAAGCAAAATAGTGGTATTTTACGAAGCGAGTTCCGGATCGAGGAGGGTCATGATCTGTGTATGATGAAACAGCTCCGCGTATTTCCGCGCCGTCATTCCCAGGCTGTCACTCGGGGAAATATCAGCCTTATGTACTATCAAGTCTTCCGCAATTTCAGTATATCCGTTTGCAACTGCGATAATAAGCGCCGTCTGCCCGTTTTTATTCTGAATATCGGTGTCGCAGCCTTCGCGGAGCAGTTCCTTGATGATTTTTTCATCCCTGTTGACCACCGCTTCCATAAGGGGAGTGTTTCCATTGTCCCCGCTTGTACCGTCAATATCGGCGCCGGCGGAAAGGAGAAGGGTAAAAACCTCATGCTGTTCATTCCGAACGGCCCAATTCAGCATCGGGACGCCCTTTTTCGTTACACTTTCCGGTGAAAATCCCGCGTCTAAAAAGAGCCGTACCGACTCCGTGTCTCCCTTCCCCGCGCATTCCGCAAACGAACCGATACTGAGGGCCAGGCCCGACCCAAATAATTTCTGTTTTGCCGCTCCCTGCCGCGCTGCCGTCGATTGTTTTTCCTTTTCCCGCTCGAGATAGGTCCGAAGTTCTTCCAGGCTTTCCGCCGCGGCGGCGGGGAAACAATGATCGCGGCCGTATATGGCGGCGGGTGCGGGACCCGTTTCCCCATTCCCGCCGATGAGCAGGGGATCGAAGAGGAAACAAAGCCGCTGCGGATTTCCCGCCCCTTCGGCATATCCAAGGGCGTAATAGGTCCACCAGGCATGAACGTGTTCTTTCGAAGGTATGCAGATAATATGGGTCGGGTGTTCCGTTCCCGTACCCAGCACGGAGACGTCAAAATCCGTATCGGACCTGACGGGACAATCGGTATATGGAACACGGACCTCCTGTAATAATTCCCACAGGGGGCCTAGACGGCTGTTCTCCGCGTCCGAGTGCAGTATTAATAGTTCCACGTTTATACTATCGGTACATTTAGGCGGTATCTTTATCCGCCGGTACGGTGTTCCCCGCCAGGGGGAACAGCCCCTGTATTTCGATAATCGGAGTGCCGAATTCGGCATCGACCTTTCCGGACACGAAAAAAGCCCGGCCAAAGGTGAGTATCCGGAGCAGTTTCGCGTAGGCCGGGGGAAACAAAACCGTTTCAAACACCCCGAAGGGATCTTCGAAACTGAAAAACCCCATGTGCCGCTTTTTCGCTGTTTTCACCTCCTTCCCGGTAATGAGAATTCCCGCGATGCGCACTTCCATTCCCACGAACTCGGCTATTTTTGTACTGTTGATCCAAGGCCCGCCGTGTCGGCCCAGCTGTTTCGAAACGGAACTGGCCTGCGTCCTGAAAACCGTCAGGGGATGGCAGGAAAGCAGCAGGCCGAGAGTCTCGGTTTCGTCGCAAATTTTCCGTTCCGGAGTGTAGTCTCCGATAAACGGAGGCACCGGCGGCAGACTGAAAAGAGCGTTTTCCCGGTCCCGGTGAAAATACGCCCAGAACAATTCGGGCCGGGTCATGCCGGAGGAGACCGAATCGAGGGTGCCGCTTTTGATCAACACCCGCGCTTCCGCGTAGGAGGGGTCCGTCCGCTTGAGGACGTCGAAAAAATCCGTAAACGGACCGCCCCGCTCCCGCTCCGCCAGCAGTTTCCCGAGAAAAGGCGCGGGAAGGTCCCGCAGCTGCCGGAAACCGAAACGGAAGGCGTCTCCCTCCACCCGGTGTTTCCAGCCGCTTGCGTTGACATCCGGACCGAGAAGCGGGAACCCCCTTCTCCGGATCTCGTTTACATATACCTGCCTCGAATAAAAGCCGCCGCCGTTGTTCACCACCGAGGTGAGAAATTCCAGGGGGTAATACCGTTTCATCCACGCGCAGCGGTAGGAAACCATGGCATAGGAAGCGCTGTGGGCCTTGCAGAAGGAATATCCGTCGAATGAAAGGACCATTTCCCAGAGCCGGCCCGCGACCTCCCGCGGCAGGCCCTCCGCTTCGGTTCCGCGGAAAAAACGCTCCCGATATGCCGGCAGGCGCAGTTCCCGGTCTTTTTTCGACAATACCTTCCGCAGTCCGTCTGCTTCCGCCGGAGTGAAGCCGGCGGCGGCGATCGCTACCCGCGCGACGTCTTCCTGATACACCATAATCCCCTTCGTTTCTTGGAGCAGTTCATCGATCCCGGGATGAAGGGGTTCCCGGGGACCGCCTTTCAGCCGGGAAACGAAGAGCCGGATGTACCGGTTTGCCGCCGGTCGGATGATAGAGCTTGCAATAACGAGGTGCTCGAAGTCTCCCCGGCCCATTTTTTTCAGCAGCTGCCGGGTTGCCGGCGATTCGACGTAAAAAACGCCGAGGGTGTCCCCCCGTTCAATAAGGGCCCTGGTTTCCCCGTCGCCGAGGGGCTGGAAATTTTCCCAGGTGATGCCCCGGCTGTGCCGGGAATTGACCAGCTCGATACTGTCCCGCAGCACTCCGAGGGAGCGGTTGCCGAGAATGTCGATTTTTACCAGCCCCGCGTCCTCGGCGGCGTCTTTTTCCCAGGCAATGACGGGAAACCCCGTCGGGGCGGGCTGCAGATGGGTATAACCGGTTATTGCCTCCGGCGTAATGACCACGCCGCCGGGATGGGTGCCGATGTGCCGGGGCATCCCCCGTAAGCGGCGGGCGGCGGCCAGCAGGTACGGAGGGACCCGCGCCTCTCCGTCGAACCTGAGAGACTCGAGAAGCTGTTCAATCTCCTCCTCCTTCAAACCGAAGGCCTTCGCAGGCTCCCGGATGCAGGACCGGGGCCCGAAGGTAACATGGTCCGCCACCATCCCCGCCCTTCCCCGGTAGGTTTTAAACACATAGGCCAGCGCCGTTTCCCGCTCGTCCCAGGGGAAGTCCACATCGATATCCGGCGGGTCCTTCCTTCCCATGTTGAGAAACCGTTCGAAAAAAAGATTGTACGCAAGGGGGTCCACATGGGTAATCCCCAAGAGGTAGGACACGATACTCGCCGCGGAACTTCCCCTGCCGCAGGTGCGGGGGCACCGGGAAACAATGTCGTGGACCACGAGAAAATAGCCGGCAAACCCCTTCCGGCGGATAACGGACAGTTCGCGGGCCAGCCTTTTTTCGATCTCCCCGGTTCCGGCCGTCCTGTTCCCCCCCCCGTACCTGCGGGAAATGCCGGCCCGGCACAGGGCCGACAACCGGGCAAATTCCTCCTCCGGCGTCATTCCCCGAAAGCCGGGAAACACGTACCGCTTCGGCAGGAGGTCGCCGCTGCATTCCCCTGCAATCCGTGTACTGTTTGCCAGCGCCTCGGGGACCGCGGAGAAAAAGCGCCCCATTTCTTCCGCTGATGCCGCCCTGTGCCGGAGTGCCAGGGATTCCGCCGGGGACAGCGCGTCGACGGTAACGTTTTCATCCACCCCCCGAAGCAGCCGGTACAGCTCCCGGTCCTTCTCTTCCACATAGACGGCGGTATTCACCGCGGCGCAGGGCAGCCCCAGTTCTCCCGCCCAGGCAAGGACCGGCCGTACGGGGTCTCCCCACGCCAGGAGTGCGAAAAGGTCCCGCCGGCCGCCCCGGAGCAGCCGCTCGGCGGCATCCCGGCCGCGGACGGCCAAAAACAGCCCGTCCCAGCCTTCTTCCGTCAGCATGGCCAGGGGGTCGAAGCCGGGCTGCCCGCTGCCGGGAGGGACAGCATGCAGGAGACGTGTCAGAAGACGGTTCGCCAGGGCAAAACCCTCCCGGTTTTTACAGAACGCCGTGAACAGGGGGACCCCGCCCCATTCTATTTCCACGCCCAAAACCGGTTTTATTCCCGCCCGGCGGGCGGCTTTGATAAAGCGGACGGCGCCGTAGAAATTGTTGATATCGGCAAGGCCCGCCGCGGGATGTCCCGCCCGGGCGGCACGGCCGCACCACTGTTCCGGAGAAAGGCAGCCTTTGAGGAGGGAGAAGGAAGAACGGAGATGGATCGGCGCGTATGAATTGCTATCCATGCATAACTACTTAACATTAGTATAGTAGTTATACCGGAATTGCACAACCCCGGATTAAATCCTATCGATTACCTGTTTGAAGGCGGAGTTTTCCTTTTTCAGCTCCTTCGATCCCCGTGTGATCTTGCATAAACTCAACCCCAGTCTGTCGGCAATCTTCCGCTGGCTCATCCCCCGGTCTATCAGCTTTACCAGCTCCCACCGGGAAGCGACTTCCTCGATCTCATACTCTGTCAAAATACTGTATAAAAAACGCCGGACAAGGTCCGGGTCATCTACCTTCGCAAGGACCGATGAAAGTTCTCCGATTACCTCTTCAATATCTAACGGCTGTTTATCAGGCATAGGCTAACTATATCCGCTCAACGCTTCTTGTCAATAAGCCCAGCAATAAGCCCTCTTAGCTTGAAAATCGAATCACTTTCATGGTATTTTCCTAGATAATGAACTACTATGCAATTCAGGTAAAAACAAAAAGCGAGGGAAAATATCTGAAACTTGCCGAATATATGCTCGATGTAAACTGCGGCGCTTCCGACGACAGACCGACATTTATCTGGCCGCGGAGAAAACTCACCATACGGAAGCAGGGGCGCACCCGTGAACAGCTTTCACCCATCTTTCCGGGCTATCTCTTCCTGGAAACCGAGAAAATTCCGCCGAAAGTGTACTGGACCCTCCGAAAGGTGACCGGGTTCTTCCGGTTTTTAAAAGACAACCGGAAAATTGAACCCTTAGGAGGAATTGACCGGGAACTGCTCCTGCATTTTATCTCCCACGGAGAGGTAGTCGAGAAATCAACCGTCTATTTCGATGAAAATCAGAAAATTCGTGTTATCAAGGGGCCGATGAAAGGGCTGGAGGGAAGAATCGTAAAGGTGGACAAAAGGAAACAGCGGGCAAAAATCAAACTCGATTTGTACGACGAAACCTTCAGTATCGATTTCGGTTTCGACCTTCTTGAAGGCGCGGAAGAGAAAAAATGAAGCAGCCGGATATTGTCATTATCGGAGCAGGTTTCGCCGGCCGCTCCATCGCGGAAGAAATCCGCGGCAAAGGAATCCTGGGGAAAGTTGCGGCATTTATCGACGACAACCCGGCGAAAATCGGCACTGCCGTCGACGGGATCCCAGTTCTCGGGCCCATACGGGACTTTGCGGCCATCAATAAGGAACTGCAGGTCCGGGAAGGGCTGATTGCCGTTCCAACAGCGGAAAAACAGCAGCTCAAGCGGATTTACGAATACCTTACGGAAGCGAATGTTACGAAAATCAGGATTATTCCCAGTGTTTCACAGATCATCGACGGGGACCCCCACCTTATTCAGACCAGGGAAATCGATCCGCAGGACCTTCTCGGACGCACTCCGGTAACAATCCCCTTAAAGGAAAGCCTGACATACTTACGGGGCAAGCGTGTACTCATTACCGGCGCCGGCGGGAGTATCGGCAGCGAACTTGCCCGTCAGCTCCTCTTCGGGGGCGCCGAACGGCTCTATCTATTCGGACATGGTGAAAACAGCATTTACGAAATCGACCGGGAGCTGCGTCTGCTGCAGGAAGAGGGTGTCGGCGACAAGGCTACCATTGTTCCGGTAATCGGCGACCTGCAGGACCGGGAGTTTATCCGCTTCCTGTTTCAGCGCCTGAGGGCGGACGTTGTGTTTCACTGCGCGGCGTACAAACACGTTCCTTTAGTGGAGGCAAACCCGGTGGAAGCGGTTAAGAACAACGTTTTCGGGACCCTCCATCTTACGGAGGCGTGCAGGGATTCGGAAACCTCGAAGCTTGTCCTTATTTCCACGGACAAGGCGGTAAGCCCGGTCAGTGTATACGGCGCATCGAAGTCGATTGCCGAACAGATCGTGTTGCGTGAAAACGGCGGCGGCACCGAGTGTATGGTGGTCCGGTTTGGAAATGTCCTCGGATCGAGGGGCAGCATTACCCCGCTTTTTCAAAAACAAATTTTAAAGGGAGGACCGGTGACCATTACGGACCCCGGCGTAAAACGTTTTTTCATGACCATCCCGGAAGCCGCGTCCCTGGTGCTGCAAACCGGAGGCGTGGGGACGGGAGGAGGACTGTATATTCTGGACATGGGGGACCCGGTCCTGATCGAGGACCTTGCCCGGCAGATGATACAGTTCTACGGTTTCGAACCGGTGAAAGATATCGAGATACGGTATATCGGGCTGCGGCCGGGGGAAAAGATGATCGAACAGCTCTGGGACACGGGAAAAACACCTGAACCCACCGAGCACGCCCGGGTCCTGACCCTTCCGAAGGGGAGCGCCGGAGAACTCGATATTCCCGGCATCCTCGCGGAACTGGAGCCGGTCTGTTTTTTTTCCGAAACCGACGGGGAGCTGTACAGAAACAGGAATTACTTGAAGAAAATAATCCACGGCCGCATACCGACGGTGCCCTATGACAGCAATGAAGCGGCCTTCTAAGTTTATCCCCTTTGCCCGCCCTTTTTTTACCGAAGAGGAGGAGCATGCGGTTGCTGAAGTGCTCCGCGGAGGATGGGTCAGTACCGGCAGGGCCGCGGAGGAGCTGGAGGAAGCCTTTGTACGGAAACTGGAATGCCGCTTTGCCCGGGCCGTAAACTCCGCTACCGCCGGGCTTCACCTCGCGGTGAAAGCTCTGGGCATCCGGGAAAACGACTATGTCATTACAACACCCTTCACCTTCACCTCGACGGCGGAAATTATCCGATATGAAAACGCCCATCCCCTCTTTGTGGACATTCGGGAGGACAGTTTCAACATCGACCCGGAATTAACGGAGCGGGCCCTGCAGCGGGACAACCGGGTAACGGGGATCATTCCGGTACACATCGCCGGAAGGATCTGCGGCATGGAGGCACTTCTTGACCTTCGGGAACGCTTCGGCGTACCGATAATCGAAGACGCCGCCCACGCGTTTCCCGTAAAAAATGCATTGGGATGGGCGGGCACGATGGGAGACATCGGGGTATTCTCCTTCTATGCCACGAAACCGATTACCACAGGCGAAGGGGGCATGGTTGTAAGCAACAGAGAGGACCTCGCCCGCGCCGTCGGCGTCCTGCGGCTCCACGGAATCGACCGCAGTGTCTGGGACCGCTATCATGCGAAGACATCATCCTGGGAGTACGACGTTATTGCTCCCGGCTACAAATATAATTTAAGCGATATCCTTGCCGCTATCGGCGTAGTGCAGATGAAAAAAGCCGGCCTCTTCCTGGAACGGAGAAGAGAAATTGCCCGGAAATACCTGGAAGGACTCCGGGGAGAGGACTACCTCCTCCTTCCCGAAGAAACGGACGGCCATGCCTGGCACCTGTTTATTCTCCGGATACAGCCGGACCGTCTGACAATAAACCGGGACGAGTTTCTTCACCTTCTTTCGGAGGCAGACATCGGGGTCTCCCTCCATTTCCGGCCGCTCCACCTAATGAGCTACTACCGGAAAGCCTACGGCCTGAAGCCCGACGATTTCCCCGTATCTCTGTCGGTGTACCGGACCTGTTTCAGTATTCCGCTGTATTACGGGTTGACCGATGATGAAGTAGCATACATCATACGAATGATTAGAAAGATTGGAAGAAAGCATAGAAAGAAAGCATAGAAAACAATCAGCATGAATGACCGCCGGCAATTTATTCACGACTGCTCCTCCGAAAATATGCACCACGGGACGATTGTCCCCGCGCCGATTTCAAAGGGAACGATACAGTCGATTCAGCTGCCGTCAAACATTCCCGACGATTTCACCTTCTGCCGGATGAAAGACATTCCCGGGAAAAACAGTATCGAAATATTCGGGCAAAAGGTCCCTCTTCTCGCGGACAAGCAGATTGAATACGAAGGCCAGCCGCTGATGCTGCTCTCCTCCCCTTCCTCCGAACGTCTCGAAGCTGTTTCGAAACAGGTGCTGATCTCCTATCAGCAGGAACCCGCGCTTCCCTCCATCGGCAGGTACGAACCCGCCCAAATACTGGACTCGAAAACAATTACAAAGGGAAATCCGGAAAAGGTCTTCTCCAAAGCGTTTCATCTCATCGAGAGCAGCTACCGTTTTTTTTATCAGGGGCAGATAACCCAGGACCCCGAGGGGGTGTATGCCGAATACCTGGACGGAATTTTCCACATCTATGCCACCACCAGCTGGCCGGCACTGGTGCGGACTTCCATAGCCGGTGTGTTCGACATGCCTGAAAAGAACATTGTCCTTCATCCCTTGGCCTTTCCGCCGGCGTATGAGGGGAAATTGTGGAGACCGGCAATTACCGCGGTTTTTGCCGCCCTCCTTGCGTATAAATCACGGCGTCCCGTCCGGATGATGGTTTACCCCCAGCCTTTCAACTACACCCGGCACACGAAAAACTCCTCCCGGATCCACGTAAAATCGGCCATTGGAAAAACCGGCACACTGGAAGCCTTGGACATACATATCGACTACGACTGCGGCGCCTTTCCGGTTTTTTCGGGGGAAATCCTCCGCCGATCTCTGTATACGGCCTGGTTCGAATATCCCTGCGCCAATTTGTCGGTACGGGCGAACCTCATCAAGACAAACACTCCGCCGGCATTCCCCACTCCGTTTTTCGGCGCCGCCCACATCCAAACGGCAATGGAAACGGACATGAACCGTATTGCCGAAATCGCGGGCCGCTCCCCGGGGGAATGGCGGATTGAAAACATCATCTCGAAAACCGCCTCCCGGGAGGAGATGCCCGGCCTGATAAACGGCATTATGGACGCTTCGGACTACCGGCGCAAATACAGTGTGTACGAAATGATGAAAAAACGGCGGGAAGGCTTTCCGTCGGAATATACCCCGGTCCGCGGCATCGGTATTGCAGCGGGGGGCGCGGGATGCGGATTTTCCGGTCCCCTGGAGGCGGAACTCAATTCCTCCATCACCCTCCGCTTGGACGGCGAACGGGAGGCAACGATCGTTACATCCGCGGTGGGGAGGACCAATTCAATCGACCTTACCTGGAAACGGATGGTGGGAAAGCTCCTCGACATTCCCCCGGAATCGGTCCATATCGACAGGGGCGGGCTGGAGCACGGCATCGATTCGGGGCCGTCGGTCCTTTCGAGAAACATTTCCATCCTCACCCCCCTTTTGGCAAAGTGCTGCGACGGGGTAAATAAAAAACGGTTCCGCTCCCCCCTGCCCATCGAAGTGAAGCGGTCCCTTCGAATTCCAAAATCCCGGCAGTGGAACGATGAAACCCAAAGCGGCACGCTGTTTCAGGGGACTTCCTACGGCAGCGCTGTTGTGGAGGTGGAACTTAATACGGTTACCCTGGAAATCGAAATACGGGGGATCTGGCTGTATGTCTACTGCGGTACCGCCGTGAACCGCGATTTGATAGAACCCACCCTGGAAGCCGGTATTTTTCACGCGGTCCGCTGGGCCGCCGCGGAAGACATCTGGCTCCGGTACCCGCGGGAAACCGGGGTCTACACTCCCGCCGACGTTTCCTTAGAGGAGGCTGATATCCGGATAGAGTTTGTTGCCGGAGGAAAAAAATACCAGCCCTTAGGTGTTGAAATGCTTCCCTACTCCCTTATACCGCCGGCTTTTATGTCCGCCCTTTCCCAGGGAGCAAACATCTATTTTGACAAACTCCCCCAGTATCCCGATACCATTCAGCACATGATGGAGGAGATGTGAGAATAAATTTCACGTTAAACGGCGAACGTGTTTCCTGCGATGTCAATCCGAAGCGGAAGCTCTCGCTGCTGCTTCACGACACTTTCGGCGTCCGGTCGGTAAAGATATCCTGCAGGACCGGCATGTGCGGCTCCTGTACGGTCCTCATGGAAGACGAAGCGGTCCCTTCCTGCCTCATCCCCGCTTTCGGCGTGCAGGAAAAGAGTGTTTTGACCTTCGAGGGACTGAAGGAGCTTCCCGATTACACCGACATCATGAAATCCTTCGAACACAACAAATACTTTCCGTGCGAATACTGCCTTCCCAGCAAGGCGCTGACAATTTACGCCCTTCTCCTTCAAAATCCTCATCCCCGGGAGGATGAAATAATCGATGCAATGCGGGGAAATATCTGTTCGTGCGATGTTTCCGGACCGCTGATTAACAGCGTCTTTATGGCGGCCCGCTTGAAGAGGGAGGGCAGCTATGGCAGATAAAACCGTCGCGCCGTTGGTGTATATGCCGGAAACAATACAGCAGCTTCTGCAAATTTATAAAAAAAACCCCACCGCGGAAATTCATGCCGGCGGGACATACAGTGTCATCAAGACATCTCCCCAGGAACCCCTTCCGGGAAACAGTATTATCTATATCGGCAACATCGAAGAGATGAAGCGGATCAGCAGGACCGACCGGTACGTGGAGATAGGCGCGGGCTGCAGCATCAATCAAGTCCTCGGAATCGGCAGCGGAATTCTCCCCCGGGCCCTCGTTTCCGCCCTGCAGCAGATCGGCAGCTATACTATCCGGAACCTCGCGACCATCGGCGGCGGCCTGGCCGTAAAAGAACGCCGCTTAGACGCTTTTACCGTTCTCTCCCTCTTCGATGTCCGCGTCGAGGGCAGGAAAGCCGGTTCCTCCCGATGGATCCAGCCTGCCCGGCTCTTCGACGAAACGAACCGCCTTGCCATCGGCGGCGGGGAGGTGCTGACCAGAATCCGGGTCCCCGTGGAAACATGGGACGTGCAGGTATATAAAAAAATTAGAAACAGGACCATGGACCCGAAGGAAAATTTCATTTTCTGCGGTCTTGCGAAACTGCAGAAAGGGCAGGTCCAGGATTTCCGCTTCTGTTTCGGCGGTATCCAGCGGGGGGTCCTTCGGGAAAAATCGATCGAGGCTGAAATTACCGGAAAAAAACTGCCCCTCCAGAAAAAAACGCTGGACACCATTTTAGGCGCCCTCGAGAAGAAGCTGGATTCATACGAGGAAGAAGTGAAAACATATCAGCGCCGGCGGGCGCCGATTATTTTAAAATGGTTTATTGATCTGCTTACGGAAGATTGATATAGTATAGGAAACTGGGAACACTTCATGACGGATTTCGTACATATTCATAATCATACCGATTTCTCCCTGTTAGACGGAGCGGCGAGCATACCGAAACTCGTTGCAAAAGCCGCTTCCCTGGGAATGAAGCACCTTGCAATTACCGACCACGGGAACATGTTCGGGGTACTGCATTTTTACCGGGAATGCGTGAAAGCCGGTATCCATCCCCTTATCGGCAGTGAATTTTACGTTGCCCCGGGTTCCCGGCACGTTAAATCCGGCGCGACCACCGAGGACAAGTACAGCCATCTCATTCTGCTCGCGAAAGACCCGCGGGGCTACCGGAACCTGATGAAGCTTTCCTCCATAAGCTACACCGAAGGATTTTACTACAAACCGAGGATCGACGACGAATGTATTGAAACATATCGCGAAGGTTTGATAGCTACCTCGGCCTGCCTTGCCGGTGAAATCCCCCGCCTGCTCCTGCAGGGACAGACGGACAAGGCCCTCGAACGCGCCGGATGGTTTCAGGAGATATTCGGAAAGGGAAACTATTATCTGGAACTGCAGGACCACGGTATTCCGGAGCAGAAAACGGCAAACCGCGGACTGATACAACTTTCGAAACAGACGGGCATCCCCCTTACCTGCGCGAATGACATCCACTACATCGAGCCGGAAGACGCGAACGCCCAGGACATTCTCATATGCATCGATACCAACAAGAAGAAAAACGACCCGAAGCGGCTGAAATTTAAAAGCGACCAGTTTTATCTGAAAAGCGGTGAAGAAATGTACCGGCTTTTCGCGGAAGTACCGGAAGCGTGCCGGAGTACCGTTGAAATTGCGGAAAAGTGCCGTCTCGAGATAGCCGATTCAAAACCGATCCTTCCGGATTACGAAATACCTCCGTCGTTTTCCTCCCTGGAAGAGTACCTCCGGGACCTTACTGCGGAGGGGCTGCGGAAGCGGTACCCCAATGTTACCGACGAAATCCGGCAGCGGGCCGGTCTGGAACTGGACATTATCACCTCCATGGGTTTTACCGGGTATTTTTTAATTGTCTGGGACTTTATCCATTTCGCCCGGGAACACGGCATCCCCGTCGGCCCCGGCAGGGGTTCCGGCGCGGGTTCCATCGTGGCATATGCCTTACAGATTACCGATATCGACCCGCTGAAATACGGCCTCCTCTTCGAACGCTTTCTAAACCCCGAACGGGTATCCATGCCCGATTTCGACATCGACTTCTGTTTTGAACGGAGGCAGGAGGTAATAGACTACGTTAACGAGAAATACGGTACCGAGAAGGTGGGGCAGATTATCACTTTCGGAACCCTGAAGGCGAAAAACGTCATCCGCG
>CAZSGZ010000005.1:0-36273 GCA_964606455.1 uncultured Spirochaetales bacterium | reverse complement strand
GATTGTATCGCTTTGCCTTCGCTTGTAAAAATCGTTATCTTATTTCCATCGACGAGCAGGAGTTCAGGGGTTTTATCGTCCCGCACATCGCCTGTCAGCAAGAACGGCGCCGCTGTTGTTGTCGGAATAAGCTCAAAGGGAGAGAACCGGACCGTCTGCGGCGGTCCGGTTCCGTCAGGTCCTTTCGAACATCCCGAGAAACACAAAGCAGCCAAAATAAAAAGAAAAGGAATACAGCGCCGGAAACTCGAAACCATGGTTGTTATGCTAATATATACCGCCGTATCCGTAAAGTGTTTCTTTTCCGTCCATTGCCCCGCGGGAAAATAAACGGTATACTGAAGCAAATAACCTTTGGAGATTATACAATGTCCCACGAACCACGAAAACGGGTGCTTATTGTTGCATGCGGTGTTCTGCGGCTGGACCTGCAGGAAATGATCGGAAATTTCGATGCCGATATCGAAGTTGAATACTTGGACGGCGGCCTTCATGAGGTGCCGAACCAGCTCCGGACCCGGCTGCAGGAAAAAATAGACGAGGCATCCGCCACGGATGAGTATGACCGGATCGCCATCGGCTACGGCATCTGCGGCCGCGGGACCGTAGGCCTCTACGCACGGAATATACCTCTTACCATCCCGAAGGTCCACGACTGTATTGCTCTTTTCCTCGGCTCCGATGCCGCGTACCGGCGGGAGTTCAAAGACAACCCCGGCACGTACTATATTTCGGGAGGATGGTTCGAAGAACAGGTCCAGCCTCAGGGAAACAGGATAAAACCGGCACATTCAAAGGATGAGGCCCTCCGAAAGGCGGGATTCGAACACTTCAAGAAAAAATACGGCGAAAAAAACGCCCGAGAAATATCCCGGTTCTACAATTCCTGGCAGAAAAATTATTCCCGGGCGGCGTTTATCGATACCGGCGCCGGCAGTACGGATAAATATGCCTCCTACGCGGAGGACCTTTCGAAGGAATTCGGCTGGGAGTATAAAAGAATAGAAGGTACCAGGCATCTTCTCGAACTAATTATCAGCGAGGACCAAACCACAAGGGAGATGCTCTACGTACCGCCGGACCATGTAACGGAATATGACCCGAAGGGAAAGGGGCTTATTGCCGTTCCCGTGTGGAAACGGGAGGAAACCCGAAGCGGAAAGAAAGGGAACATAGACACGGTCCGCGTTGCCGGGCGAAAGGGAGATGGCGGAGGCAGCCGCCGGCGGTACGGGCTGGGGATTGACGCGGGAGGCACCTATACCGATGCCGCCGTATACGATTTTAAGGCCAAGAAAGTCCTGTCGAAAGCGAAGGGGCTGACAACGAAATGGGACTTTACCATTGGTATAGAAGAGGCCATTGCAAAACTGGACACCACCTATTTGAATAAAATTGACCTGGTTTCGGTTTCCACTACCCTGGCTACGAACGCCATCGTAGAGGGATACGGACAGAAGGCCGGTCTTATCCTCATGCCCTCCGGTGCTTACGATCCCGGACAAATAGACAATGATCCCGCCGCGGTCATTTCCGGGAGATTGACCATCGCCGGGGATGAACAGGAAGCTGTAGATCCGGAGGAAGTACGGAATGTGGTACGACGGATGAAGGCTGAAGATGATGTAAAAGTATTTGCCATATCGGGATACGCCGGTTCCGTCAATCCCTCCCACGAGCTCCTGGTTAAACAAATTGCCGAGGAGGAAACGGGGCTGCATGTCTGCTGCGGTCACGAATTATCGGACTTGCTGAATTTTTACGTCCGGGCGAACACGGCGGTCTTGAACGCGCGAATTATTCCCCTTTTGGAAACCTTCCTGCGGGACATCGAAGTTTCTCTAACCGGTTATGGAATAACGGCCCCGATTATGGTGGTAAAGGGGGACGGGTCGCTGATGAGTGCCGAAATGGCAAAGGAGCGGCCTATCGAAACGGTCCTGTCCGGCCCGGCAGCGAGCATTGCCGGCGCCCGATACTTGACCGGGGAGGACAATGCAACGGTCCTCGATGTCGGGGGGACGACTTCAGATATCGGCTGCATTACCGGCGGCTTTGTGGAAGTTTGTCCGAAAGGGGCGAAAGTCGGGGGTTGGCGGACCCATGTCCGTGCCCTCGATATGAGCACACTCGGCCTGGGCGGGGACAGTGAGATCCTCTATGAGGAGCAGAAGCTCAGCATCGGTCCGAAAAGGATAGCGCCTATTTCCTGGCTCGGGGCCCGGTACGATTTGACCAAGCCCCTGGAATATATAGAAACACGGGTGGACTATTATCTTACAACGACGCTGCCCCTGGAGTTTCTCGTGCCTACCGGCATGGTCCGGGACGTTGAACTGTCAGATTCGGAAAAACAAGTACTCGAGGTCCTGGAGGATGGCCCCTGTTCTCTTATTGAGCTTACCGAACGGGTTGACGCGGGACATTGGATCATGCTGCAGACGAAAAGGATGGAGGATGCTCACATTCTGCAGCGCTGCGGTTTGACCCCCACGGACATACTGCACATCGCGGACCGGATGGATATGTGGGACAAAATGAGCGCGGAAATGCTGGCACGGATTGTCCGGAAGAGAATGAAGTGTGAACAGGAGGAGCTTTATTCCCTCGTTTTCGGGAGAATTACCGATCGTCTGATTACCGAATTAATGAAAAAACAGCTGGACCTGGATGAACATACGGAGGCCATCGACACATGCGCGTCATGTTCCGCGATCCTGAAAAACATCCTTTCCGGCGGCAGCGAGCGTTTCCAATTGGCGGCGAAATTTCTGCACCCCATCGTGGGTCTCGGCGCCCCCGTCGGCTTTTTTATAGAAGATATTCCAGGCAAAGTCAAAGCAGACATCATCATTCCTGAAAACGCCGACGTGGCAAACGCGGTGGGGGCAATTACCTCCTTTATTACGGTAACGAAACGGCTGAATATTGTACCTACCGCGGACGGCACATTCAGCATTCAGGGGCTGGCGGAGGCCCCCGATTTTGCCGATTTTGAAAACGCCAACAGCCGGGCCTCCTCGGTACTTCTTCGGGAAATTATTGAAATGGCGCGGGCCGCCGGGACAAGCGAGACGGAAACCGAATTGCTCAGCGAGGACAGGATTACCACCACTGCCGACGGGTCTGAATTGTTTCTAGAACGGATACTTACGGCGAAAATAACCGGTCCCCCGGATTTGGCGTAATTACCGTAAACTCTCCCGGGTTGCTTTTCCCTTTTCGATATAGCCTTGCGCGGCTTCGCGGAGGCGCCGGGCGTCGGCGTCCGATATAGTCCGGACGGCCTTCGCGGGGCTGCCGACGATAAGGGAGCGGTCGGGAAACTGCTTGTTTTCCGTAACCAAGGCGCCGGCGCCGACAACGCATTCTTTTCCGATTACCGCGTTATTCAAAACGATGGCCCCCATTCCGACTAAGGAATTGTCTCCAACGGTACAGCCGTGGAGAATTGCGTTGTGTCCGATAACGACATTTTTCCCGATATCTGTCGGCACGTCCTTGTCTACATGGATCACGCTGTTGTCCTGCACGTTTGTTCCATCACCGATGGTCACGGCGGCAAGGTCGGCGCGGATTGTCGCGTTAAACCAGACGGAAACATCTTTACCCAAGGTCACGTCCCCGATGATATCGGCGCTCGGGGCAATAAATACCGCTTTTTCCGTGTCCGGGCGTTTGTCCTGGTAGTTGTAAATCATGTTGATGAGCCTCCTTGTCAGTATGAAAGTTGTATCGACCGGTAGAGATTATCCACCGTTGAAAGATTATCTGCCCATCCGTTATTGCTTCCGAAAATCTGCAGAATAGGGTAGTGGCCCTCTGCCTGAACGACGAGCATGTGGATAATCGATTCAATCCCCTTGTAGTATCCACGGCCTGTTATCATGACGGCCGGAAAATCATCGTATGCCGCGGCATGTTCTTCCGTTATAATGCTGAACCCGGAAAACATGTCCCGGGTAAGGGGCATAATGCCGTTTCTTGCCGTCTCTAAATCAGGCAGTCCGTAAAAAACCATTCCTGAAATAAAAAACTCCCTGTCCGGGGCCGTGGAAAAAAAACTCATCCCCTCCTGCTTCGTCTGCCATTCCTCCGGTAGATGAAACCGAAGAGCTCCGACGCTGTACTCAGAAAAGGCGGGGGGAACAATGAACAGGAAAAATAGAGACCACAGTATTACTTTCTTCACCTTCCACTCCTTTTCTTTCCACAGTATATCCCAAATAGACAATTAATCCCAGGGAGTGCCGTTTACGGGGCGCATAAATTGTAGCAGTATGGTAAAAATATTGCAATTCATGTATAGTAAGTGGCAAATAGATGCGGAAGAAGCGGAAAAAAAGGCGATTCACCCCGATTACGAGAAAAATCAATGTTATTATTCTCATCAGTCTGATTGTCGGGATCGGAGGTGTAACTTTCTATTTTGCCAGGTCCCTGTTCAACACCATTGAATCTTCAACACGGAGCAATTTAAATCAGCAGACTGAAATTTTATATACTGCAATTGAAAATTTCATGCTTCCCGGCAACGCTCCGATTGCCGTGAATTTTTTTAACGACATCCAGGGAAGAAATCCCGAATATGTAATCCGCCTCTATCGGAGCAACGGGGTCGAAGCCTTTTCCGATAACGTTACCATAGAAGATGTAAATACACATCTCGGGAGCATGATATTTATTCCCCGGCAGACGGAGGAGAGCGAACCGGACATTGTTTTTAACCAAAAGTTCAATGAGGCGGTAGCACCCCCTCCAAGTTCGACATTTGACCGGATCGAAGCGGAGGGAAACATTTTTATCCGCTCTTACGAGCCGCTGCTGAACCTGCCGAAATGTACAAACTGCCACGGAAGTACCCACACCGTCCGGGGTGTGATCGACATCAGGAGTAATGTAACCGAATCGGTAATGCAGCAGCGCAGGGCCATTATCATCGCGGGTTCTCTCTTTTTCAGCGTGGTACTATTGCTTGCCATATGGCTTACCCAGCTGTTGACAAATACCATTATTAAACCCGTTAAAACGATAGGTGAAGTCTGCGCGGGCGTGACCGGCGGCGATTTCGAAAGGAGAGTAGCGATCCCGAACAATGATGAAATCGGCCGGCTCGGAGACACGGTCAATACGATGGTGAAAGGATTGCATGAGCGGTTTATGCTGTCGAAATATGTTTCGAACTCCACCCTCGAATCGCTGCGGGCGGATAAACGGGGCGAGGTCCGTTCGATTACCATGTTTTTCAGCGACATACGGGGATTTACGTCCTATTCCGAAAGCAGGAAGGCGGAAGAGGTTGTCCGCTATCTCAATGAGATGCTTACCATGCAGACAATGCTGATCAGCAAACACGGCGGCGACGTTGACAAGTATGTAGGCGATGAAGTGGTAGCGCTTTTTGCCAAGCAGCAGCCAGAGCTGGATGCCTGCAGAGCGGCGCTGGATATCTGTAATGAACTGAAAGCAAAAAGCGGTTCCGTTTACGGCGGTCTGCGGGTAGGGATTGGAATACATACGGGAGAAGTAATTTTAGGAATGATCGGCTCGGAGGAACGGGCGGACTATACCGTTATCGGCGACAGTGTAAACACGGCTTCCCGTTTGTGTGATGCCGCGAAACCTCTGCAGATTATCATCAGCGATACCGCGTACCGGCAGGTAAAAAACGAAGCGATAGTGGACGGTCCCTACAAGCTGAAGGTAAAGGGAAAACAACTTTTTTTAAAAGTGTATATCCTAAAAGGGTTGAGGGAGCCGAACGAGGAGTATGTATGAGAGGTATATCAATTACGCTGACGGCAATGGCTGCAATAATCCTTCTTTTATCGTGCCGGAAAGAGGAAGCGCTCTCGGCGGTACCGGATAATTATTCCGGCTGGGAAAGGATACATGAAGTCGAACTCGATTATCCTATTCCGGGACATGAAAGCAATTACCGGATTATTTATATGAACGAGACGGGCGGGGAAGTTAATATAACGATGGAAAAAGGCAGACGCCGCTATGAATTTCCCGAGGGGACCATTATCGCGAAGGCGGTATATGAGGGGCTCGACCCGGGGCCCGGAGCGGAGCCGATGATGGTTACCGCCATGGTGAAGCAGGCGGACCATCCGAATGCCCGGGGCGGATGGGTTTGGGTGGTAAAGGACCTGAATACCGGAGATGAGCGGGTAATTGAAGAGGCTTTCTGCTACACCTGCCATACGGCGGCGAATGAGTCCCATCCCTACGCGGACGGAAACCCGGAAGAGGAGTTCAGGGACTTTGTCTTTTTCGCCTCCGAATAATGCTTCGGCGGCACTCCCGGCATTATCCTAATCCCGGGAGCAGTTCACGCAGCCCCTGCGTCAGCAGGGAAAATCCTATTGCCATGACGATAATTCCTCCCACCCGGACAAGAATGTCGTTGCTGGTGGAACTCATCCGTTTCCCCAGTCTGCCGGCGATAAAATAGGTAAGCCAAATAGAGATCCCGTCTAGGAGTATGATTCCTGTTACCCCTAAGTAATCGAAAGGGGCATGCGCCATTCCCATCAGCGTTATTACATAGGAGAGGGACGCCGCGCCGATGGTAAAAGGAAAAACGATGGGGACCACGACAACCGATTTCCAATCCATCGGTCCTGCCGTTTCTACCCCCCCCTGTCGCGGACTGTTTCCTTTCATCACCATGGGAATTGCGGAAAGAAGCAGGATAAGCCCGCCGGCCGCGCGCAGCGCCGGGAGGGAAATCCCTAAAAAGCGTAGAATGTACTGACCGGCCCAGCTTCCAATAAGAAGGAACAAAAAGGAAATGAGGGCGGCCCTGCCGGCAATTTTATGCTGGATTTTCTTCGGATATCCGCCGGTGACACTGATAAACGGCACTATTGCCGCGACGGGACTGAAAATAGCAACCAGTGCTACGTAGTGCAGCAGTAATTCGTTGAAGGTAAATACTTTCATAGCATTTACTCTACACACGAATGAGTGATATTGACAAGAATCTCCGGACCATATCTAATCACGCTATGAATTTCGTTTCGGTATTTCAAATGCTGACTGCCCAATTCCCGGGTTCCTATTTTCAGGAGAGGATGACCGCCCTGGGGGGCCTTTACGCCGAGGCGGATAACGCGGTTGCCGCGGCGAAGCGGCATTCGACGGTACGCTGTCCGAAAGGATGCGGGTCCTGCTGTGAAGGGTTTTCTCCGAGTATTCTTCCAATTGAAGGAGAGTTCGCCGCCCTCTATATGGTTTTCATACAGCCCGAACTGCTGTCGATACTCGACGCAATAAGGTCCGGGGAAAGCTGTCTCTTTTATTCACGGGACCTGCGGCACGGCGGACACTGCAGTATCTATCCGGCACGGCCCCTCATCTGCCGCCTTTTCGGCTTTTCCTCGAGTACCGAGAAATTCGGCCGCGGCAGGTTTATCAGGTGCAGGCATATTGCCGTCGAAGGGGAGATCGACGAAGCCGTATTCCCGGTAATGCGGGATTTTTCCATGCTCCTGCAGACTTTCGAGGGGAGCGGCCGAGGCGGCGGCATACCGATCAGCGAAGCCGTTCGAAACGGGTATGAGAAAGTAACTCTTATGAAAATGATGTTTTTCGGCATCGGCGGCAAAAGCACAGCCGGAGAAACAGCATAAGGAATCCTTGCCGTAGATTATTAATCGCCGGTTTGATATTGTTGCGCAAAGGAGATACCTATGCTTGATACTCAATTGTTTCAAATGCTCGTTTTGTTTTTCAAGATCTTTTTTTATTCCGCTGAAATGGAAGAAGCAACCGTCGATATGATAGATAATCCCGGCTACCATATGTCGTATCAGTTCGAGCAGGGGGAGCACACCCTCGAGATAATGCCGATTATTGATTCCGTACCGTATCCGGAAGGAAAATTTTCAGTGCGTACCGTCGATAACGGATTGTACGAGGTGGACCTCGGCTCTGACGAATTTACCCTCGACCTTGCTTCTGAATATCAATCCCTCGACTGGGACCACCTTACGGATAAGGACATGGAAATTACGGCGGACTACGGGGACCGGTATTATCTGCTTCAGGGTTCCGATTCAATCTATCTCGTAAACGACGGCGGCAGATTGATGGTGCTGAGCAGGAAGTATATCGAATAGCGCGTCCGCAGCCGTTAAGCACTTGTAGAAAAAGGCCGATACCGGTACGGTGGCACTATGCGGATAACAGATCCAGTAACACGGTTCATTATCGGAGATCCCGAAGCGGCCCCCTTTCCGCCGGATTATGCGGCCGATGCGGTTTCCGTGTCGAAGGCCTTTTCATCCCTGATTTTATCGGCCTCGGGGTGGAGGAAGGTGTTTGCCGCGGGCGGAAATGAAGAGAGCACGAGTGAAAACGTCGCCCCGGAAGACCGGGTCCTTGCCGCGGCAATGGCGAAGACCTTTGCCGATTTCCTCCGCGGGAAAGGGGCCGCATCCCGGGGCCGGACGGTTGCCCTTGGAATCGATGCGCGGTATACGGGTCCGGTACTTGCTTCGGTAATGGTCCGGACCCTTCTCGCTTCGAATTGTGCGGTCCGCTACCTGTTTATCGTTGCCGCGCCGGAAATCATGGCCTATGTCAGGAGTACCCCCGGCATCGACGGTTTTATCTATATATCCGCGAGCCACAATCCGATAGGCCATAACGGCGTCAAATTCGGTCTAACCGACGGCGGCGTGCTCGGCGGTGAGGATGCGGCTGCATTGATAGAAGCATTTAGAAAAACGGCAGATACCCCGGAGGAGCTTAGCGGTCTCTGCCGAAGGGCCGCGGCGGTCGGTTCCGAAGCAGTCGAAGAAATTTTTCGTTCAGTGCCGGAGTGGAAACGGGATTCCGCCGCTTCTTATTACCGCTTCTCAAAACTGGTTATTGCCAATGCGGCAGCCCCGGATGAGCAGGAGCGGTTCTTTTCCACATTACGGGAAGCGTCCGCTCGGCGTCCCCTCGGCATTGTCGGGGAGCTGAACGGCAGCGCCCGGGGCACCTCCATCGACCGGGACATATTCACCGAAGCTGGATTTCAAACCGCCATGCTGAACGATAGGCCCCGCCGGATCGTTCATCGGATCGTTCCCGAAGGCCGTTCCCTCGATATCTGCGGGACCGAGCTTGCCCGTTTGGCGAAAAAAAATCCCGCCTTCCAGCTCGGCTATGTTCCCGACAACGACGGCGACCGGGGAAACCTGGTTTATTACGATTTTGAAGCGGGGGAGGCCCGGATTATCGAGGCCCAGGAGGTGTTCGCCCTGGCGGTCCTTGCGGAGCTCAGCTTTTTAAGCCTAAGCGGCGGCGCGCCCGTCGACGGGGACGGGCGGTTTACCGGGGAGGTCGCCGTTGCAGTCAACGGCCCCACTTCGATGCGGGTCGACCGAATTGCCGAGGTTTTTAACGCAAAAGTGTTTCGTGCGGAAGTCGGGGAGGCGAATGTTGTCAATCTGGCCCGCCGCCTTCGGCGAGAGGGGCATATCGTCCGGATCCTCGGGGAGGGGTCGAACGGCGGGAACATTACCCACCCTTCGGCGGTCCGAGACCCGGTATGCACGGTGTTTGCCGCGGCAAAGCTGCTGTGCTTAGAGGGTCCGTTCCAACTGTGGCTTAGGCTGTCGGGAAAGGCTGAAACGGCAGGCGTTCGGGCCGCCGAAAAAGACCTGAGCACCGCAGCGGAAGTACTCCGCAGCCTTCCGGAATTTATCACCACTTCAGCCTATGAGCCCGAGGCGATTATGCGGATCCGTACCACCGACCACGCCGTTTTAAAGGCAAACTACGAAACGGTCTTTACCGCGGCATGGACTGAAAAAAAATCCGAACTCGAACGGAACTACGGTATTGTCTCCTGGCAGGAAATCAACACCGAAGGGACGGAAGAACGGTACGGCTTCGGCCCCGAATACCGGAGCGGCAGAGAGAACGGCGGCTTGAAGGTCCGGTTTTATCGCGCGGACGGCCGTCCCGCCGCTTATATATGGATGCGGGGCTCCGGTACCGAACCGGTTTTCCGGGTGCTTGCCGATGTCGAAGGAAACCGCCCGGAAATGGAGCGGGAACTGCTTGCCTGGCACCGGGAAATGATCGCGGCCGCGGACGGGATGTAATGTTCGGAGTTGACACTTTGCAGCAGATGTTATACTTTTGTTATAACATACCATGTGGGGGTGTTGTATGCGGGTAAAAGTCAGAAAAATAGGCAATTCCAGGGGTATTATTATTCCTTCACCTTTTTTATCGGAATGTGATATTGCCGCGGAAGCTGAGATTCGGCTCGAAGGAAAAAATATCGTTATACAAGGCCCGAAATCACTGAGAGCGGGGTGGTTTGATAATTATCATGCTGATCTCGAGCCGTCGGAAACAGAAAAGCTGTGGGACGGTCTCCCTCCCGGAGAGGACAGTACTGAATGGGAGTGGTAAAACGGGGAGAGGTTTACTGGGTCAATCTAGATCCGACCATAGGCTCCGAAATACGGAAAACCCGGCCTGCTCTGGTTGTTTCACCGGATGACATGAATAACGTTCTCCCGCGGTTAATCGTAGCTCCCATAACAAGCAAGGGGCAGCCTTTAGGATGCAGGCCGGTAGTGAACCTTGCAGGCAGAACGGCGAGGATACTGCTCGACCAAATCCGATGCATTGACAAGCGGCGGCTCGGGAAGCGTCTCGGCGAGGTCCCCCTCGAAGATTGGCACGAGACACTGTTGGAAATGTTCAGCTGAATTATAAACCGACGAACTTATGGGCCGGTAACAGTATTTCCTCAGCAGCTGTGCCTTCGCGGTTTTCTTGACTTTTTCTTAGAAACTGCGTATAGTTGCGGTTCAATTACAAAAGGAGTTATCCATGTCGAAAGCACATAGAGGTGCCGGATTACGGGAAGAAAAAGCGAGAAGCGGCAGAGGCGCCTGTCCGGTATGCAAACGGACGGGGATAAAGGTGATTTACGAACAGACGGTTGGCGAGAAGAAGATCAATGTCTGCAAACAGTGCCGCGCCGCCATTTCCCACGGCAAAAAACAGGACGAATTAGCGGCCCTTTAGAGAAGTTTTTCTTCTCGGGGGGCCGACCCTTTCTATAAGCACAGTCTTGAAAGCACAAACAATACTGATACTGTATCTCGTTTTCTTTGCGGCGGAATTCCTCTTTCAGCAGCTGCTGACGGTACTGAATATCCGTTATGTAAACAGGCGGAAAGGTTCGGTGCCGGAGGCCTTCCGCGAGGCAATCGATGCGGAATCGATGCGGAAATCAGCGGAATATACAATTGCAAAGGGCCGCTTCGGGATGGTTGAACGGACTTTCAGTGCCGTTTTTCTCCTCCTGCTCATTTTGACCGGCTGTTTCGGCCGCCTGGAGCTGCTCCTTGCCGCTGCCGGACTTCCGGGGCGGATCCACGGCATTGTCTATATTTTTATCGTCTCTTTCATCTTTTCCCTGTTCTCGCTCCCCTTTTCCGCCTGCGCGCAATTCCGTATCGAGGAGCGGTACGGTTTCAATACTATGGGACCGGGCTTGTTTTTCCTCGATATCTTCAAGGGTCTGCTGCTGTCGGCGGTCATCTTTTTCCCGCTTTTGTACGGCTTGTTTTTTCTTATCGACGCGGCGGACACTTTCTGGTGGCTGTTTGCCTTCGGCGGTATCGCGCTCTTTCAATTGCTGATGACCATCCTCTATCCCCTTCTCATTGCCCCTCTATTCAACAAATACACCCCCTTAGAGGATGGACCCCTCCGGGACCGGCTGAATGCACTGGCAAAACGGCTTGACTTTCGAACCAGCGGAATTTTCGTCATGGACGGCAGTAAACGCTCCACCCATTCCAACGCCTTCTTTACCGGGATCGGGAGGGTAAAGCGGATTGTCCTCTTCGATACGCTCCTCGAACGGCTGAACGACGGGGAAATTGAAGCGGTACTGGCCCACGAGATTGGCCACGAACGGAAAAAGCATACGGTAAAGCTGTACCTTGTATCCGTGGTGTTCCTTGTAACGGGTCTGTATCTTGCGCACCTTCTGCTGGGCTGGGATCCGCTTTACCGGGCCTTCGGGTTTACCGGTGCAAGCCCGTATGCTCTGGTTGTTCTGTTCAGTATTTGCGCCGGCCCGTTGACGTTTCTGTTCAAGCCGCTGCTGACCGCCTGGTCGAGAAAGTTCGAGTATGAAGCAGATGAGTTCGCGGTCCGCGGTATCGGCCGGGACACGGAGGGGGAACATCCTCTGGTAAGCGGGCTTATCCGGCTGCACACATCGAATTTAAGCAATCTTACACCCCATCCACTGTACAGTTTCTATCATTATTCCCACCCGGCACTAAGGGAGCGGGTCGCGGCTGTAGAAGATTCCCTTTCCAAAGCTCCGCCGGCAGGGCAGTAAGGGCGGTCCGAATATTAGAGGTCGTGCTTCGGCTTCAGATAGTAGTGCGATTCACCGGTTTTCGATATTTCAACATAATTCAGAAGCTGCTGAGCGATGCCGGTCCAGGTGAATTTACTCCTCGCTAAAGCGGCGCCTTGGGCGGAAAGGCGTTTCCTAAGAGACTTATACCGGAAAGCCTTTAACAGGGTAATGCCTAAGTCCTCCTTATCGTAGGGATCGGTAAACAGTGTATGTACTCCGTAATTGAGGATGCGAAACAGACCTCCGTGGGTGGTTACCACCGTCGGTGTACCGCAGGCCATGGCTTCGATGGCGGTCATCCCGAAGGGTTCGTACCGGCTGGGCAGGACAAACACGTCCGCCGCCCGGTAATAGTCGGGAAGGTCTTCGTCGGAAATATAACCGATAAACGTGACCCGGTCTTCCACGTTGTACTGTTTCCGAAGTTCTAATAACTGTTGAAACAGCGTTTCTTCCACTTCGTCTCTGTCTTCGTGGCCGATGGCAAGGACCATCTTTACGTCTTCCAGCCGCCGGGCAAGCACTCCAAAGCCGTGCATGAGTAAATCGACGCCCTTGTTCGATGCAAGCCGCGATACGCCGAAAACGGTTGGGCCGTTAAATCCCAGGCGTTCCCGTATCGTCTGCCGTGTGGGTTCGCCAACGGGGAAAAATCTGTTGTCATCGTAGCCGGGGGGAATCATCTGTATTTGATTATCCGAAATTCCGTAATCCCCGGCAATTTTATCGTATTGGATCGGGGTGGTTGCAATGACCATATCGCAGCTTTTATAAATGTGCAGTTCGTTCTTGATACGGTCTCCAAAGTTGTATTTTTTCTCCATCTCTTCGGCATCACCCGGAAAATCATCCTCCATCTGCTCTTTTTTCCAGCTGCCGATGGAGTGGGGAGTATGCAGGTGGGGGACCTGCAGTTCGTTTTTCATGTATTCCCCGGCAAGACCCGCGTCCCAGTAGTGGCTGTTAATGAAATCGTAGGTAATGTTGTGTTCCTTGATGTAGGCAAGGGCCTTTTTTGTCCATGAAGGAATGCTTTCGTACAGGTATTCCTTTGGTATGAAATCGTCTCCCCCGCAGGGAACGCGGAGGACCTGCACCTGGCTGTTTACTTCCTCCCGTGCCGGCTGGTCTTCAAACTGCCGGGTCCAGATATCCACGTAGTAGCCGAACTGGCCGAGTTTTTTGGCCAGTTCCAAAACATATACAACCTGACCTCCCGTGTCCGGCGCGCCCAAGGGCGGGTCCGCTGCCACGTAGCCGTGGGTGGATACCAGGGCTATTCTATGTTTCGGTTTCTGCTTTGTTTTTTTCGGTTTCTTCTTCGCTTTTTTACTTTTTATGTTTGCCATCAATTGTCTCCCCTATAAAAAATAGTGCCTTCGCGCTGTATAGTCAAGGAAGGGTCCCCTGTACAAGGGACTGTATTGAAAAGTCAGCGGACTTCTTCCCGTGTTTTAAAAAATCGCCTACCGTTTGTTTCGACAGGGGATGCAGCTCCGCTTCCTCTAAGGAGCTGATATCGCCGATAACGGCGCTAAGAACGTCCGCGGCGGATATCGAATCAAGAGGACCGGCGGGCATGTATCTCGGATATACCGAAGCTACCCGGATGATGAGATTATGTTCTAGAAATAACCGGACGATGTATTCGATTTCGTTCTCGGACAGGTGCAAATTTTCCGAAAGATTTCTGCGGGACGGGGGGACTCCGCGGGTACTGTATGTGTTTGCGATGAAGAGGAAAACCTTTAAGCCCAGATAAATCTGTCCGGCAGGCATCAGCCGCTCATGAGACTTCCCGATCCATTTCTTTCCGCTGTGCTGATAGACAAAGGCCGATTCCAGGGCGTACAAAACAATGCCCCAGGCGGTGTAGAGCCAAATCAGAAATAAGGGGATAGCCGCCAGCGGTCCGTACACCGCCGACATTTGCAGCAGCTGTGTCGTCGCGAAAATAAACAGGACCTTCGCGATTTCCCAGCAGATCATCCCAGTAAGGGCGCCGACCAGCCCGGCCGCGGGGGCGACGGGTGTCTTTATGACGCGGGCGAAGTCGGCGCACCCTGCCGTTTGGAACGAGCATGATGATCAAAAAAAACGTCAGAAAGGACATAAGCCGGGGGAGAATGTACTGAATGACAACGGCGGTAAATGAACGGCTGTTCTGTTCGATAAATTCCGAGGTCGTTCCTAAAATGTAGGAAAAGCTGAACCCGGCAAGGATGAGGACCGTGCCGACAAGGATAACGGAGACGTAGGTAATGAATTTTTCCAGTACCGTTTCCCTCGACGGGCTGCCCCACACGGCGTTGAAATTGCTATTGATGTTATTCAGGAGCAAGATGCTGGGGATAATGAAAAACAAGGCGCCGACAACCCCGATAGACCGGGCGTTTCCGATAAACTTCTCTAAGTTTGCAACCATCTCTTCATGCAGCGTTGGAAATGACTGAATGAACAGGTATTTCTGAAGGTTGATGAAAAGCTGTTCGGTAATGCCGAAAATGGAAAAAAGAGAAATGACAATGGCGCTTAAAGGGACGACAGCAATCAGGCTGATAAATGTAAGGTTCGACGCCCTGATCATGCACTTGTCATGAATGAATTCCTGAAAGAGCCGCTTAATGAAAGGGAAAAAGCGCAGCATGCAATAAACGTACACAATTGTTGAACAAAGGTAAATACTCCCGTATGATACAGCCATGGACCTGCGGCAGACCTTCAGCTCTCTACAAGACATTTCAGTTTTCTGCGTCGGAATTAAAGGGACGGGAATGGCGGCACTGGCCGAACTTTTGCTGAAACGGGGTGCAAAGGTGACGGGCTCCGACACGGCGGAAAGGTTTTACACCGACAGGATACTGAAGGAACTCGGGATTCCCTGCGCGGAGGGGTTTCGCCGGGAAAATCTGCCCGAGAACACCGATCTAGTTGTCCATTCTGCCGCCTATAGCAGAAACGTCAACCCCGAACTGAAAGAAGCCGTACGAAGAAATATCCCCATTCTCGTCTATCCCGAAGCCCTCGGTTTGATTTCCTCTCTGTCCGTTTCCACGGGAATTGCCGGGACCCACGGGAAAACGACCACCGCCGCGATCTGCGGAACGATACTGCAAGGAACCGGACTGCCGGTCTCGGTACTGGTTGGGGCCGCGGTATCGAATCTCGGGGGCCGGTCTACGTTTATCGGCGGCAATACCTATTTTATTGCCGAAACCTGCGAGTATAAACGGCACTTTCTCCATTTCCACCCCGACACGCTTGTCTTTACCAATGTCGAAGCGGACCACCTCGATTATTTTACCGGCTATGATGACTGCTTGAATGCCTTTACCGAATATGCCGGGAGGCTGTCAGACGGGGGGACGTTAATTTACTGTGCCGATGACGACGGCGCCGCGGCGGCGGCAGCTCGGGCGGCGGGGAAGCGGGAGGATATCAGGCTCGTGCCCTACGGCAGGACGGCAAAAGGCCCCTTTGCGGTCCCCTTCGTTCGGCAGAAAGCCGGTGCCGTCGAATTCAGCCTCGGAGGGTGGACGAAACCCTTTACCCTTCGTGTTCCCGGAGAGCATACGGCTGTAAACGCGGCCGCCGCCGCGGCGGTTGCGGTGCAAATTGCCGGTAAGGAGGGTCTGTCTCCGTCGGAAACGGAGAACATCATCCGGCGGGGGACCGAAGGGTTTACCGGTTCGAGCCGGCGGAGTGAAATAATCGGAGAGGCGGGGGGTATTGTGTTTGTGGATGACTACGGCCACCATCCGACCGAAATCCGTACGACCCTCGCGGGCATGAAACGGTTTTACCCCGGCCGGCGTCTCATTGTCGATTTTATGTCCCACACCTACAGCCGGACGGCGGCAATGTTCAATGAATTCGCCGCCGCCTTTACGGACGCGGACGAGGTGGTTTTTCACAAAATTTACGGTTCCGCCCGGGAGCTGGAAGGGCCTGCGGGAGCGCGGACGAGCGGTGAACAGTTATACCGGGCCGCCCGGGAACAAGTGAAGAATGCAGTGTATTTTCAAGAGGTAATGGATGCAAAGGAATACCTCCTCGGCGTGCTGCGGCGGGGCGATATTTTCCTTACCCTCGGGGCGGGGGACAATTGGCGGCTCGGGAAAGAGCTGTACGGCATAGTGAAAGGGAAAGAGGAAACGGAAGGAAGATAATATGAAGAGTATGACGGGATTCGGATACAGTGAATATCAGGACGATAACGTGCACATCACCGTGGAAATAAAGGCCTACAATAACCGGTATCTCGATGTACTGGTAAATCTGCCTTCCTACCTGTCTCCCTTAGAACCGCGGGTGAGGAGCTATATCAACGATGGAGTTGCCAGGGGACGGGTTGAAGTTACCGTAAAGGTCCGGGAACTGCGGGAAGATATCGATGTGATATTGGATGAAAAGGCGGCGAGGAGTTACATTCACACCCTGAAACAGCTTGCAGCCGCGGCAGGGGTCGATGAAACAATGTATCTTTCGCGTCTTGCCGACATGGACGGTGTGCTAAAACTCGAGAAGAACAGAGACATCGATACTTTCTGGGAGTTTGTTCATCTCCGCCTGGAAGAAGCCTTCGGGCAGTTTCAGTACTCGCGGGAGCAGGAAGGAGAGCAGACAAAGAACGATATCAAGAAACTGCACGGGCAGCTGGCTGCCGCCGGGGCGGAAATAACGAAGTATGCCGGAGAAATGGAATCGAAACTGAAGGAAAACCTCGTCGGCAGGTTTCAAGAGATGCTGAAGGACCAGCTCGACGAAAACCGCATTCTTGCCGAAACCGCGGTAATGCTGGTAAAATACGGCATCAATGAAGAGCTGACGAGGCTGGGCGGGCATCTCGAAACCTTCGAGAGGGAAATTGAATCGGAAGGCCCCTGCGGAAAACGGCTGGATTTTCTGTGTCAGGAACTGAACCGTGAAATCAATACCATTGGTTCGAAAAGCATCATGATGAAAGTAAACGAGCTGGTTGTCCGGATGAAGGACAGCACCGAGAATATCCGGGAACAGCTTCGAAATATCGAATAAGCGGGGCGATAATGAAGGACGGACTGAAAATTGCAATATCCGGAAAAAGCGGCTGCGGAAATACTACGGTCAGCAGGCTGGTCGCGGAAAAACTGGATTTTACCCTTATCAATTACACTTTTCACACGATGGCGGATGAAAAGGGAATTTCTTTCAAAGAACTCCACCGTTTAGCCGAAGAAGATCCCTCCTACGACAAGTATCTGGACAAAAAGCAGGTTGAGCTTGCCGCCGGCGGAAATTGTGTATTAGGTTCCCGTTTAGCTATTTGGATGCTCGAGGACGCGGATTTGAAGGTGTTCCTTACCGCCCCGGCGGCCGTACGTGCCGAACGGATTAGACAGCGGGAGGGGGGAGACCCGGAGTCGGTACTGAGGGAAACGAAGGAACGTGACGAAAAGGATTCTCGGCGGTATCAGCGTCTCTACGGAATTGACAACAATAATTTCGATTTTGCCGATCTCATCATCGATGTTGCCGAACACGACCAGTACGAAACCGCGGAAAAAATAATTGAAGCCGCGAAGGGAATTACCGCGTAGCCCTTTACCAAAGTGCTTGTTTTTGCTATATTTCTTTGTATAAAATGAAATTATAGGAGCCATCCGGATGATCATCCCTTTGAAGCTGCTGATCGGCAATCAGGATAATGTATATACTCTTACCTGTGCGGCAATACGCCGGGCGGTACAGATCACCATGACAGGTGATGAAGAAATAGACAGGAATAACGGAAAAGTGGTTTCTACGGCCATCAAACAAGTACTTACGAAAAAAGTAGACTTTCGTCTTGAGGACAGCAGATAAGCGGCCATATCCGGTCATTCTCCTCTTCGGCCCGACCGCGGTTGGGAAAACGGACCTGCTTGCCTCTTTCGCCCCGGAGAAAATAGAAATAATCAATGCCGACAGCATGCAGGTGTACCGGCATATGGACATCGGCACGGCAAAACCTTCGGCGGCAATTCGGTCGCGTATACCCCACCACCTCATCGATATCCTCGACCCGGAAGAGCAGTACAGCGCCGGGATGTTCGTGGACCTCGCCGACGGCCTGGTCCCGGAAATATTGTCCCGGGGGCATCTTCCCGTCTTGTCCGGAGGCACCGCTTTTTACTTTAAAAATTTTATATACGGTCTCCCGGAGACCCCGGCGGTGGATGAAACCGTCCGGGAAGCGGTGCGGCGGGACCTCCACGAAGCGGGGGCGAAGAAACTGTTCGAAGAGCTCCGGCGGATTGACCCCCTAAGCTGGGAACGGATCCACGCCGGGGACACCTACCGCATTACCCGCGCCGTTGAAGTGTACCGGCAGACGGGAAGGCCCTTGTCGGAGTACGCGGAGGGCGGGTCTCCGCGGAAGGAGTACATCTTCCGCGTTATCGGGCTTCGGCGCCCCCGGGAGGAGCTGTACCGGCGGATCAACAAGCGGGTGGAGGAGATGTTCCGGCGGGGCCTTCCCGGTGAAATCGCGGAACTGCTGCGGAGCGGATATACCCGGGAAGACCCGGGGATGAAGGCAATCGGCTACCGGGAATTTTTTGCAATGCGGGAGGAAGGCTGTCTGACCATGGCCGGGGTGCGGGAACGGGTCCGGCAGGCGTCGAGGCGTTACGCGAAGCGGCAGATGACCTTTTTCGGCAAACTGCCCGGTGCTGTCTGGTTCAGTCCGGAGGAACGGGAGGAAATTCGCGGGTATATTGCGGAGGATAAAAGATTTGCTAAATTCGGTAAAGTGGTATAACCTTATATATATGAAGAAAGTATATATTCCGGCTGTATTGATACTGCTGATGTGTGCCGGCGGCGGCGTGCTTTTCGCGCAGTCCTCCGCGGCGGAAGTCATTTTCGGGGAGGGATACGGATTCAGTATTCTCCGGGAAGGGAAAGAAAATTATTACGATGTTTTATACGATGATGTAACCGGCCTTGAATTATTTGAAGGCGACTACATCAGTACCGACGAGAGTACGTTTATCGAAATTCAGCTTGCATCCTCTAAAAACGTCCTCAAAATTTCCGAGAACACCAGCTTCCAGATTACTGAAGTTTCGGAAGGCGGAGGGGGGCGGTTTGCACTAACTTACGGCAGAGTGCGGGCAAAAGTCGACCGTCTCGTGGGAAACGATCAGTTCACCATCGGCGGCCCCAGCGCCGTTGCCGGTGTTCGGGGGACCGATTTCGGATACGATATTATCGCCAAACGTGACGAAGCGGCGGAGGATTTCAAGACAACGGCCCAGGTCTACTGCTTTCAAGGAAAGGTGGAAGTTGTTAGAGTTCAAGAGGTTGAAACCATGGAAGAAATCGTGGTTATAGAGACGAACGAGATGGTCAGTTTTTCTTCCGTCCCCGAGGCCGCCCCGGTAAAAGAGGAGTTCGTCCCCCGGGAAATTGAGGAAGAAATAAATATATTCTGGCGACAGAACGATTTTGAAGGGGTGCTTATCGATTATCCCGCTCCCGAAAAGGAAGAGGTCCGCGAAGAAAAAGAGCCGGAACCGGTGGAGAAACAGCCGCCGCCGGAGGAACCGGAAAAAACCGTTGAGGAAGAAAAGGTCATTATAACGGAGGCTGAAAAAGAGAAGGCGAGGAAAAACTTTTTTGCGGCAGGAACCACCGTTGTCGGAATCGGCGTGCTGACGGAAGTCGCGGGGATACTGCTGCACTTTTTCGGGCCCACCTGGTTTTCTGGCGACCCGGCTACGTATAGGGACACCGGGACGGTACTCATGGTTGCCGGCGGCGGAATAGCGGTAGGCGGACTTCTTACCTATTTAGGTATACTCGTCAATCGGTAGAAACCGGCTCCCGGGATAGTTCCTGTATTTCCGAGATAAACCATGCCCCGTCGGCATAGGTAAGGGTTACGCGTTCCGTTACCTGTGAAATAAGCGGTACGGCAGGGGCATTTTCAGCTTCCGCCGTTTCCCGCTCCTCCATTCTGCCCGGCAGATACTCGGTATATTCCGTCAAGTAGACATTCCCCCCCGCATGCTCCACCGATAGATCCGTAATCCCGAAAATAAGCGGGTCGCCCTGTAGTGGCTGTTTTCCCCCGGCAACCCAGTCCTCCGCGGGAATAAACGTGTCCCTGCCCTCGTAGGCCTGCCGGACCCTCGAAATAACAAACAGGTTCAGTCCCCGTTCAATTTCATCAGCCCCGGCCCCTTTCGCGACACATTTTTCCATCATTTCATGGTCGAGGCTGCCGTAGCTTCGGTAAAACAGCCGGATAACATCCTCTTCCGACATTCCGGCGGTTATAGGCGGCAGGGAGGAGCGGTAGATCATCCGCCCCCCCAGCACACCGCCAATGATGCCGATAACGGCAATCAGCAGTATTTTCCATCCGTTTTTCCGGAGGAACCCTGCACGCAGGTGCCGTTTTCGCTGCTGTTCCCGCCGCTGCTCCATTTCCGCCTTCCTCCGGACAATTTCCTCCCGCGGTATTTCGCTGTCTTCGGCTGTTTTTACGGCTGTAAATACTTCGGGAAACCGGCTGAGGGGGACGGCGGCGGGGGTATAGATACTGTCGAGGAGCAGTTCGGAGATTTCAAGGCGGAGATACGGATTGACGAGTTCGGGCGGCGACGCTTCTCTGTTCGCAAGCAGCGTCCGGAAATCGGTTTCCGGAGAACTGTTTTCCAAAAGCATTCCCGTGCACAGAAAATACCCCGCCGCTCCGAGGAGAAACACGTAATTTTCCTCCCTGCTTTTTTCGGGAAAGTAGTAGTGGTACAGGATTGTGTCCCGCTCCCGTGCATCCATCTCCTCCGCCGCAAGCTCCATCACTCCCGGGGGAAGACAGAGGGCGTCGCCGGTATCAAAGTCTATCAGCAGGCTGTTTGTAAATACCGGCCGTGCGGTATCGGGCAGAAGGGCAAATACCGAATGCAGTTTCTCTAGTTTTTCTAGAGGCTCCGAGGGGGTACCGCCTCCGGCAGGGGCGGCAAAAAGGGTATGGGCCGGGACCCCCTTCCGAAAGGGGCCGTAAAAATATACACTGCCTTCGATTTCACAGGTCCCCGAAAAATACCACTCCCGTACGCTGCCGCCGGTCATTTCGTACCCCGGGGTATTCTTGACGGTGCTGAACCGGGTAAGTGAAAATGATTTCCGCCCGGCGGTCAAGCGGAGGGAAAGATACCTTACCCCTTCAATTTCAATAACGGCAATGCGGCCGCCGTAGTATGTACACAGCTGTTTCATTTCTCTCCAAATATAATCCCTTCAAAAATATGCAGTTTTGTCTCTTTGTTTTTCCAGCAGTCTCCCGGCAGCCCCGCCTTGCGGCAGGTATGTTCGAGGAAGGTATTTCTGTCCCAGCCCTGTTCAACGGCAACCTGCGGCAGCAGCACCCCCGACGATCCTCCCCGCTGCAGGTAAATACCGTGCTTTCCGATTTCGATGACCGACGGATCGCTGATTTCCTCTAAGGGGGTAAGCACCGTTATTTCTATATCGATTTCATCCAGTTCTTCCGCCGAAACCGGGGGGAACCGGGGGTCGTGAAAGGCGCTCGATCGAGCCAGCTCCTCTACCGCGGCGTGAAGCGGTTGTACCCCGGTCATGTGGCCGATGCAGCCCCGGAGTTTCCCCTGTTTTCTCAACGTTACGAAGGCGCCGCACTTTTCCCGAAGAATTTCCGTCGGGGGGGGCATTGGTTCCGTTTCCCGTTTCAGCTTGTTTTCTATCGATCTTCGGGCGGTGGTTACAAGAATCTTTTTGTCGTCCTCTGTCATGGTAAAACTCATATCATTCCTCCTTATGCAAGGGAATAGGCCGAGTAGAATACGGTTTTTCCCGGGGTTTTTGAGATGTCGGCGGATGATAATCCGCCGGTCCGGACAACAGTTGAAAATCCGAACCTGCCGTGCAGCAGCAGACCGATACAGGGCAGCGAGCAGGCGGACAGGTCCTTTGCCGCTTCGGTTGTAAAAAAATAGCCGCCGTTTCCCGGTGTAAGCTGTTTTGTACATTCCTCCGCCTGTTTTTCCGCTGTCCCGTATTCCTCCGCGGCGGCTGAATTAACGGTTACAACGATAAGCGTCGTTTCCAGGAACCGGGGAATCGCGGCAAACAGTGCGTCTACAAACAGACGGGCACTGCGTTTCGTTACACCGCCGGCAAGGACGGGAAGCAGCGCAGCGCCGGGAAAATAGTGTTGAATGAAGGGGACCTGCGTTTCCAGGCAGTGCTCCTCGGTGTGAGGGATTTCATCCCGGACAACACAGGGGCAGGCCGCGGCCAGCCGCCGCGCGCTTTCTAAGTCGACGGCGGCATCGCCTAGGGGGGTCCTGAACACGCCGGATTCCGGAAGGATCAGCTTGTTTTCTTTTTCCCGGTGCACGGGCCCGATGAGCAGGACCCGTTCAGGCTGTTCTCCCGCTGCCGAATCCGATATGGAAAGATACGCGGTCGTTGTTACGCTCCCTATGTACTCGTAGGCCCCGTGGGGGGTTATAACCGCTTTCCACCGGCCCGCCGCCGGGGAAGGGGCCTCCCGCCGCAGCCGGTCCAGCTCCTCTTTCAATACTTTTTCGGAATCGGGATAAAAAATTCCCGAGACAATGGGTTCCCGCACTTTTACCATATGCCTATACTATATCTTCGCTCTGCTGATTCAACAACCCTTGGATTCTAGCCGGATCGAGGGTAATGCTCAAGTTTTTTTCCTGCGTGGGTATGACCGTTCCCAGCTTGCCGTGTTTCGCCCTTCGTAAATATTTTACCAAGGTATAGTACAACTCTCCCGTTCCGGATTTTTTCTCCTTCGAATAGTACAGCGCCAAATTCCCGGCATCTAACAGCGTGTCCAGAGGGACTGATTTCCCCTTTATCGCTTTAATAAACACATAGCCGCCGGGATAGTCCCGGGAATGAAGCCAATAATCGCTGCCCTGCACATGCCGGCGCAGCAGGGCATCGTTTTCCTTGGCGTTTCTCCCGACGAGGATGGTGAAATTACCCGACTTGAAGCGGAGCCCCGGCATTTTTTCTTCAGGCCTCGCCGGTACCTGTTTTTTTTTCACCCGGTATTCCCGTATCGTTTTTTCGATGAACGCCGGATCGCCGCTTTCGGCTAGTTGTTTTTCCCGTTCGTCGAGTTCCTTCAGTTTTTCCTCCGAGGCTGCAAGTTCCGTACGGACATGGGCCAGTCCCGATTTTGCCTTCCGGTATTTCTGATAGTACCGCTCGGCGTTTTCCGCCGGTGTCCGGGAGGGGTCCAACTCGATATCGACCGGCTCATTGTTTCGGTAATAATTTTCAGTCGTGAGCCACCGTTCCCCCTCGGGCATGATGTGGAGGCTGCTCGTTATCAGGTCTCCTATTTCCTTGAATTTTCCGCATTCTTCGAATTCTTCCCGTTTCTTCTCCAGGTCCCGCACCTGTTTCCGCAGGCGGAGGCGCTGCTCTTCAATGCCCTCCAGGGCCTTCCGCCGCAGAGTGCTGCATTTTTCCGCCTCGTCGCCACTGCCGTACTGTCCGTCGATAAACGCGTTAAACGGCATGGAAGCGGCCCCGCCGGTTTCGTAGTCCCGTACGGTGTACCTGTCGTTATCCGCCGGTTCCGGCAGTCCGGCGAATTCCTTTTCAGGATTGTAGGTCCCGCCCGAGACCTCTCCCCGGTTCGGACGCCGGTAAAAGGCGTCTAACACCGTGCCGGTCCCGTCCGCCGCGATAATATTCGCGGCATTTCCCCACAGTCTGATCCACAGGACCGTCGTTTCCCCGCCCCGCAGGATGGTGAGTTTGACAATTCTCTGCCCCTGCACCTGCACCGCCCCGGTAATTCGCCCGCCCGCTATGCGGGATCGGAGGAACTGGGCGAAACGCTGAAGTTTTACTTTTTTTTCCGGTTTCTCGAAAGCCGCGTGCAGCCTGGTTTGTCCCTGGCCGAGGTGGATGAGGAGGAAAAACCGGTTTGAAGGTGAATATATCTGGAAAACGAGACTCTGAAAATCGGGCTGATAAATTTTCTGCACATGAGTGTTAACGAGGTCAAGTTCCCGCAGGATGAGGTCGATTTCTCTCCAGTTAAGGGACATAGGCTGCTTCCTGTTTCGTTCTATCGATCTTCATATAAATATATGAATTGTCAGCAGATGATTCGCCGGCATGCCGCGAGGAATTGTTCCATTTCATCATCGGTGCCGATGGTTATCCGGAGAAAATCCTCTATCCCCGGAACATCGAAACGGCGTACAAGAATGTTCTGCTCCCGAAGACGAGTGTATATCTCTTTTCCCGATGTGCCCGGTTTCCGGGCGAAGAGAAAATTCGCCTTGCTCGGAATGACCTGCCACCCGTCGGCGGCAAGTTCTTCGCGTGTTGCTTCCCGGGTGTTCATAATTTTCCTTTGGATTGCTTTGTAATACGCGGTGTTCCGCAGGGCCGCGGCCCCGATTTTCTGAGTTATTGTGTCGATAGGATAGGAATTAAACGAGTCCTTGACGGTAAACAGCGCGGACGTGATCTCTTCTCCCGCCACGGTATATCCGAGGCGGGCCCCGGCAAGGCTGAAGCCCTTGGACAGCGTTTTTACCACCACCAGATTCGGGTATGTTTCCATGAGTGGGACCGCCGTATCTCCTCCGAAATCGATGTAAGCTTCGTCGATAACAACGGCCCGGTCCTTCCCGGCCTCCCGGAGAAGGGGCCTGATGCTCGCAATTTCTTCGAACCTGCCGGTGGGAGCGTTCGGGTTCGGGAAAATGACCCCGGAAGACCGGGGAACTGCTTCGATAAACCTGTCGAAATCGAGTGAAAAGTCGCCGCGAAGGGGTATTTGCGTAAAGGGAATGTTGTAAAATCCGCAGTACACCGGGTAAAAGCTGTAGGTAAACCGGGGATACAGGACGGGGCCGGAGGTTTCATCGAAAAAACTGAAAAAACAAAAACTCAACGCCTCATCGGAGCCGTTGCTTACAAAAATCCTGTTTGCCGGTACCCGTTCATATTCCGCGAGTACTTCCCGCAGTTCCCACGCTTCCGGATCCGGATAAAGCCGCAGTTCTTCGATCGAAAGCCGCTCTAAAAGTTCCTTTATTTCAGGACAGGGCGGGTAGGGCGTTTCGTTTGTGTTTAGTTTAATGAATGTTCTGTCTTTCGGCTGCTCCCCCGGTGTATAGGGAGTAAGCCTGCCGAACCGATGTGAATACATAGGCTATTTCCTTATGCTGCTGTAAAAACAGTAGCCGTTTTTGCCGGTTTCTTTGACCATATACATAGCCTTGTCCGCTTTTTGCAGAAGGTCTTCGAAGGTGGTCCCGTTATCCGGGAAAATAGCGATGCCGATGCTTACCGTTATATCACAGGAATGTTCATGCACCTTGACCGGGGCCTGCAGTGCTTCAATAGCTTTTGCCGCAACCTGCTGCACCGCCGTTTTTCCTTCTACATCCCGGATAACTGCGGCAAACTCGTCTCCTCCGATCCGGGCCACCGTATCCGACGCACGGAAAGAGTGCAGCATCCGCTCCGAGGCTATTTTCAGGACCTCGTCCCCAACCTCATGGCCGAAATTGTCATTGATGGGTTTGAAATTATCCAGGTCGATATAAAACAGGGCAAATTCATTATTGTTACGCCGGGAATGGGGAATGACCTGTTCGATAAGACCGTAGAGGAGGCGCCTGTTAGGAAGACCCGTCAGATTGTCGTGGTTCGCCATATATGCTATCTGTTTGTTGGCTTCTTCCAGGTCCTTTTTCTCATCTATGAGCAGAGTGTTCAGCTGGTTCACCTGTTCATACATCATCGAATTTTCCAGGGCAATTGCCAGGTAGGAACCTAAGGCCTTGAGAATGTCCAGGTGGTACGCACTGTAGGCATGCTTGGAAAAACTCTGCACCGTCAGTACCCCGATAATCTCATTCTTTATTTCCAAAGGTACATAGATAATTGATTCCGATGATCTTCCCAAGGGTTCGGCCCGCCGTGGGAGGTAGTTGATGTACTCCTTTTCGTTATCGTTGATAATTACCTCTTTTTTATTGACAATGCACCAGGAGGCGTACCCTTCCCGCGGGTCGACCCGCCGTTTTTCACTGGGCATCCGTTTTGTTTCTTCGATAAACAGCCGGTAATCGATTTCATCGGCTGTTTTGTCGTACACGGCAATACCGAACCCTTCGGCGGCCATCAGTTGATTGACGTTTTCGTACACGGTGAACATGATTTTTTCTATGTCCAAAGAGGCGGTAATCTGCCGGCCGATTTCGCTTACAATTTTCATTCTCGAAAGGGCGTTTTCCACTTCGATATTTTTCAGCCGGAAAATTTCCGCCTCTTTCGAGGCCCGTTCGATTTCATGCTGTGTAATGAGGTTTTCCAGCCGTTTCCTGGCTTCGTCGCTGAACACTTCTTTTTCAATTACATTGTACTGTTTAAAGTGTTCCAGCGCCGTTTTGTAATCGCCCTGCCGCTCATACACATTGGCCATGGCAAGCCGGGCCTGATACGCGTAAAATTTCGAACCGATCCGTTCACTCAAATGAGCGGTCTCCTCCAGATATCCCAGGGCGGCATCGTCATCTTGTACTGTCATGTACATTTTAGATAGGTTGTACAGCGCTTCCAATTCTCCGTGCCGGTTTCCCGTTTCGCGTGACAGTTCTATTCCCTTACGGTGCCACTCCGCCGCTTCGGCATACTGCTTCATGTCCTGACAGAGCAGACCCATGGACGTGCAGCATTTGACCCGGGTTATTTTATCATCTTCCTCGGTACTGGATGTTACCGCTTTTTGCAGATAGTCTTTCGCCGCGGTGTAGTTCCCGAGTTCTTTTTGCGTAAGCCCCAGATTGACGAGTACATTCGCCAGCCGTTCCGCGTCGCCGCACTCCTTTGCAAGTTCGAGGGCCCTGGTAAAAAATCCGGAAGCTTCTTCATAGTTTCCCAATTCGTGATAAAATTCTCCCAGGTTGTTAATTGCCGCCAGTTCCCGTTCTTTGTTGCCGGCATTTTTGCTCAGTGCCAGACTTTTCGAATAATATTCAAGCGCGGATTCGTACTGGCTGACATTGTGATAAACGACCCCGATAGCATTGAGGGTTTTCATGGAACCTTCCTGCTCATCTAATTCCTGATATATTTCAAGGGCTTTCTGCAGGTGTTCCAGCGCCGGTTTCGATTCGCTTAAATAGGAGTAGCACCATCCCGCATTGAGGGCGGCATCGGCGGCGCCCCGGGGATACCCGTTTTCTTCCGCCTTTTTTTCCGCTTCCAAGGCGACTTCGAGTCCTGCCCTGGGGTCGGAAAGCATTGTACCCCATGCCCGTTTATTGAGTTCATCGATGGTCGCACATGTCGTTTTGTCTGCCATGTTACCGCCAGTATAAGAAAACAAGGTAAAAAAATATAGATCTTAAGCTAAAAGTTTTTTTATTTCCCCGATCATGTAAAATGATCCGGTAACGAGAACGGGAAGCCTTCCCCCGGAAAGCCGGTACGCCTCGCGCAGGGCTTCTTCCGGTTCCGGCTTGAACAGGACCGACGCATGGTGCCTGCGTACGGCCTCGAATACCGATGCGGGGTCGCTTTTTTTAAACGTCCCCGGCGTGGAGACGATGATGTGCCGGAAACAGGATGCAGCTATTACGGCCATCTCTTCCGTCCGCTTCCCCGATACGTTGCCGTAAATGCAGATTCCGGGTTCCGGGAATGCCTCCTGGAATGTCCTACACAGCCTGCGGAGGGAGGATGGCGTATGGGCGCCGTCCAGTATCAGCGGCGGCGCGGTCCCCGCTATTTCCATTCTCCCCGGAAGGACCGCCCCTTGCAGCCCCCTTCGCAGGGCTTCCGGTGTTCCGAGGCTTAATTTCTTTAGAACATAGAGGCTTAAAGCGGCGTTTTCTCCCTGAAAATCACCGAACATCGCGAGTTCCGCGGTACATAATTCTCCGTTTTTCCACCGGACCTTCATTTCACTTGCCGCGGCTTTCCCCTCCCGGGAAGGGCGGCGTCGTGTTTCAAGAAATTCTATTTCTTCGTTGATAAAGGTAATTGGCGCTTTCCGCTGTACCGCCGTTTCCCGGAGGACCGATGCCGCGGCAGAGCACTGTTCCGATGAAAATACGGGAATGCCCGGCTTGATAATTCCCGCCTTTTCAAAAGCGATTTCCTCTATTGTTTCCCCGAGGATATCGGTGTGCTCCAGTTCGATGGGGGTAATGACACAGGCAATCGGGGTAATGACATTCGTTGCGTCCAGTCTGCCGCCGATACCGGTTTCAATAATTCCGTAGGTGCAGCCGGCTGCTCTAAAAACGAGAAAAGCGAGAAGTGTCAGCAGCTCGAAGGTGGTCGGCTCTTTGTCGTCGCCGGCAAGGTCCCTTCCCGCTCCCGATTCAATCATGTCTGCTATCGATTCAATCGCCTCCATGTAGAGAGAATCGCTGAAAAACTCCCCCGCCCGGCTGATCCGTTCCCGGTAGCTGAGCACGTGCGGGGAGGTATACAAGCCGGTGTTGTACCCCGCCGCCTGCAGCATGGAGGCGAGGAAAATCCCGGTGGAACCTTTTCCCTTCGATCCGGCGATATGAATCAGGTCCATGCCCTCTTCCGGATGGCCGAAATAATCGAGGAGCCGGTACATTCTGTCATGTTTGAAGTCCCGCACCGACTGCGGCGTCACTTTCTCGAAGTTGGTAAAGGCTTCGATGTAGCCGAAAGCGGAATCGAGATCGTCAAACTTCACGGGGAGTGCCGTTTTTATCGCCGGTAACGCTCCCGCGTCCGCCGGGGCGTTGGGTTACGGCATTGCCGTGGGTAATGAAGCCTTCATAGCCGGCGAGGGCCGCGACACGGGGTGCGCAGAGCTCGCAGCCCCGGCGCGTGGAATACACAACGGAGGAATATTTTACAAAGTCCCGTACCGAGACGGCGGAATAGGTTTTCGCCCCGCCTCCCGTGGGAAGGACCGCGTTAGCGCCGATAACATAGTTGGCCGCGGAGAAGGGGGTGTTATCACCTAAAAGAATTTCCCCGGCATTAACGATCCGGGGGAGCAGGTCAAACGGGTCGGCGGTCTGAATTTGCAGATGTTCCGGGGCGATCCTGTTGCTGAGGCCGGCGGCGGCTTCGAGGCTTTCGGTAATGATAATACCCCCGTAGCCCGCGAAAACGTCTCGAATAAACCCTTTCCGAGGTTCAGGGAGTTTGTCGATCATGCCGGCGGCACGTTCCGAGACCGCGGCGGCAAGCTCTACGGAGGGGGTAAGAAGGAGGGCTTGAGAATCGGACCCGTGCTCCGCCTCCGTTAAAAGGTCGAGGGCAACTTTTTCCGGATCGGCGCCGGCGTCGGCAATTATTACCGATTCCGACGGGCCCGCCGGGAGGCCGGTGTCGACGATGTGGGACACGAGCCGCTTTGCAGCGGCCACGTACATGCTTCCCGGTCCCGTTATTTTTACCGTTTTCCCGACGCTTTCCGTCCCGTAGGCAAGTGCCGCGATTGCCTGTGCCCCGCCGACCCTGTACACTTCGGAAACTCCGCAGAGGCGTGCGGCATAGAGACAGCCCGGGTCCACGCTCCCGTCGGTGTTCGGAGGGGTAACGATGCGTATTTCAGGGACCCCGGCAATAACGGCGGGCAGCGCGAGCATATACAGCATGGAAGGAAAGCTTCCCCTTCCCCGGGGGACATACAGGCCGGCGGACTCGACGGGGCTTACCTTTTCCCCGGCGAAAACACCGGGACTGATTTCCGTCAGGGTCTGCTCCTCCCGTTTCTGCGGAAGGTGGAACTTCCGTACGTTTCCCACGGCGAAGCGGATTGCCTCTTGTACCGTCCCGTTTAAGGAGGCTTCAGCTTTTACAAACTCCTCTTCCGATACCCGGAGGGGGAGGCCGCTGATGTCGGCCTTATCAAATTCCAGAGTATAGCGCCTTAGGGCCGCGTCCCCTTCGGAGGCCACGGCTTCCACTATCGGCCGTACAAGGGGTGCCGCGTCCTCAATGTCCTGTCCGGAGCGGTGAAGGATTTTTTCCTGTTCTTCCGGCGGAATGTTTTCCCACCGCCTCGGAATAATTGTTGTTTTCATGGGAACCGATCATATCATTTCTACCCTTGACGCTTCAATCTCATTTTCCTATTATCAATATTCAATCCTTCGCATACAGGAGCATGCAATGAAGAATCCGAACGAGTTGATGAACAAACTCTGGCGCCGGGGAAAGGATTTCCTCGGGGTGGATTATCCGATATTAGGCGGGGCGATGTCCTGGATATCCGAGAGCGGGCTGGTTTCCTCCATTTCCAATGAAGGGGGCTTTGGTGTTTTGGCCGGCGGGAATATGCCCATCGACCTGTTTAAAGATGAAATTGCGAAAACCGGGGACCTGACGGACAAACCCTTCGGCGTCAATCTGATTTCCATTGCGCCGAATTTTAGAAAACACTTGGACCATATTCTGAATATCGAGTTTCCCTACGTTATTTTCGCGGGAGGTCTGCCGCCTAGGGACGCTATTACCAAGGTAAAACAGACCAGCAGTAAACTGATCTGCTTCGCTCCCACCGTCGGGATTGCAAAAAGCATTATCCGCTCCGGCGTGGATGCCCTTATTATTGAAGGGCACGAGGCGGGAGGCCATATCGGGCCGGTTTCCACGGCGGTGCTGGCGGAGGAAATTCTGCCCCACACCAAGGAAGTTCCGGTGTTTGTGGCCGGCGGTATCGGGTCCGGGATATCCATGCTCCACTATCTGCTGATGGGGGCGGCGGGGATCCAGCTGGGAACGTGGTTCGCCGTGGCCGAGGAATCCCCCGCCCACGGCAACTTCAAATCCGCCCTGATAAAAGCAGCGGCGAAAGACGCTGTTCCCACCGCCCAGTTCGACCCCAGGGTCCCGGTCATCCCGGTCCGGGCTGTTACCAACAACGGCACCATCGACTTTACGACCCTGCAGCTCGGTCTTATTGCCCAGCTCGAGCGGAACGCGATGACACCCCGGGAAGCGGGTCTAAAGCTCGAGGAATTCTGGATAGGCGGCTTGAAAAAGGCGGCCATCGACGGGAATATTGAAGACGGTTCCATTATGGCCGGCCAGAGTGTCGGGCTCGTCGATAAAGTGATGCCGGTGAAGGAGATTATCGAAATGTTTATCGCCCAGGCCGCCGAAGAGGCGGAGAGGGTCCTGCGCACGCTGAAAGAAGAGTAGCAAGGCCGCCGCCGAATCGGAGGTTGCTTTTAATGGGAAATATTACTACTATTGGGCTCAATTATTTTTGCCCTTTATTGAGGAGGAGGTTACAATGGGACTAAATATTGTTGTTCTCATTAAACAAGTCCCGGACACACAAAATGTTACCGGAGAAGCGATGCGGGAGGACGGGACGGTCAATCGGGCCGCGCTTCCCGCGATATTCAATCCAGAAGATCTGCATGCTTTGGAAGCAGCATTGTCGATAAAAGATGAACATCCCGACACCAAGGTCAATGTTCTCACGATGGGGCCGCCGCCGGCAATTCAGGTGCTGAAAGAGTCCCTCTACAGGGGCGCGGATTTTGTCGCCCTCATTTCCGACCGGAAATTCGCCGCCGCCGATACTTTAGCGACGTCGTACGCTCTGAAGTGCGCCATTGAAAAGTTAGGGGACTACGATATGGTGTTCTGCGGCAGACAGGCCATTGACGGCGATACCGCGCAGGTCGGACCGCAGACGGCCGAAAAACTCGGCATCAATCAGATTACCTGCGTCAGCGGATTCGAGAAACTGGACATCAAGAAGAGGGAAATTACCGCCAGGAGAAGTATCGAGGGCGGATACGAGATCGTTGCATCCAAGTTTCCGGTGTTGCTTACAATTACGGATGAAGGGTTTTTCCCGCGGCCGCCTTCTGCCGTCAAAGTGCTGACCTATAAAAACGCGTCGGCCCAGCAGCAGGAAGCCTACGACGAGAGCTATCTGGACACTGATTCCGCCGCGCGGACGGAAGATTCCATTACCCAGTGGGACGTTAACGCCATCGGGGCAAATCCGGACCAGTGCGGCCTTTCCGGATCTCCGACGAAGGTGAAAAAAATCGAATCGGTCGTACTCGTTTCAACGGAAACAAAGATGATTGAAAATACCGAAGAGTCCATTGCAAACATGGTGCATGAACTGATTGCGGACCATACCATCGGGTAGGAAAAGGAGATATTCGTGAGCGATAAAAATAGTGTAATGGTTTTCATTCAGCAGGATGACGGAAAACCGGCTGAAGTAAGTTTGGAATTGATATGCAAGGCCCGGGAGCTTGCCGGACAGGTAGGTGCCGCCGTAACGGGAGTACTTATCGGCCATAATGCGGGAGATGCAGCGAAGAAGGTTCTTCCCTACGGTGTAGATGAGCTGTTTGTCGTGGACAACGAAAAACTCGCGCATTATAGCCCCCTTCCGTACGCGAAAGCTCTCGTTGAAATAATCAAAAAACAAGAACCCCAGATCGTGCTTTACGGCGCGACCACCACCGGCCGGGACGTTGCCCCCCGGGTTGCCTCGGAATTGAAGGTGGGGCTGACCGCCGACTGTACCGATTTACAGATCGGCGATCATGAATACCGGGGAACGACCTATGAAAATATTTTGTATCAAATACGGCCCGCCTTCGGCGGAAATATTATCGCCACCATCGTAAGCCCCGAAAACAAGCCCCAAATGGCGACCGTTCGTGAAGGGGTCATGAAGATGGTTGAACCGGACGGTTCGTTGAAGGGGAAAATTACCCCGGTGGATGTCCGCTTCGATGATGCCGATTTTCTCACCGAAATTGTCAAACGGGTAAAAGAGGAAAAACATGTCGATTTAAAGGGCGCGCAGATCATTGTGGCCGGAGGAATGGGCGTAGGGTCCAAGGAGGACTTCGAGCTGATCAAGGAGCTTGCTCACTTACTGAACGGTGAAGTCGGCGCTTCCAGGGCCGCCGTTGACGCGGGATTTGTTTCGAAAGACCACCAGGTAGGACAGACCGGAACGACGGTCCGGCCGAAACTGTATATCGCCTGCGGTATTTCCGGTTCGATACAGCACCGTGCGGGGATGTCCGAGGCGGCGAGAATTATCGCCATCAACACCGATCCGGAGGCGCCGATCCTGCAGATAGCGCATTACGGTATTGTCGGCGACCTGAAGGAAGTGGTCCCGAGGTTTATCAAAGCGTACAAGGCAAAGGCATAAAGGAAGTAGGAGAGAACCATGGAAAATTTTTTACATGATAACAAGGATATTTTGTTCCACCTGAAACATATGGATATCGAACGGGTAATCCGCCTGCGGGAAAATGATTTTGCCGAGAAGGACCAATATCCTCATGCCCCGAAGGATGTTGAGGACGCGAAGGATTCGTACATGAAAATCCTCGAAATAATAGGGGAAATATGCGGCGAAGTATTGGCACCCTTAGCGCCGGAAATCGATAAAGAGGGGGTCCGCGTCGAAAACAACAATGTTGTTTACGCGAAGGGAACGAAGGAAGTACTCGATATTTTCGCGAAAGCCGATTTAATGGGGTTTGCCCTTCCCCGGAAATACGGAGGACTGAATTTCCCCACCACCATATTAGCGATTGCCGCGGAAATCGTTGCCCGCGCGGATGCTTCATTTCTGAATTTCGGACTGCAGCAGGACATCGCGGAAACGCTGAACAAGTTCGGATCGGAAGAGCTGAAGGACAAGTACCTTCCCCTGCTTTCTTCCGGCGAATACGGATCGTCCATGATTTTAACCGAACCCGATGCCGGCAGCGATCTCCAGGCGGTCACCCTCCGGGCGCATCAGGGGCCCGACGGGAAATGGTATTTAAACGGCGTAAAGCGGTTTATTACCAACGGGTGCGGGACAATCGGTCTTGTGTTAGCGCGGAGCGAAGAGGCCCACGGCGCACGGGGGCTTTCCTTCTTCCTTTACGAGCGGGACGAACACATGCTTGTCCGCCGGGTGGAGGACAAGATGGGTATTCACGGTTCCCCTACCTGCGAACTGCAGTTCAACAACGCTCCGGCCTACCTGGTGGGAGAGCGGAAGCGGGGGCTTACCAAGTACACCATGTGGCTGATGAACAGCGCGCGCTTAGGCATAGCGGCCCAGGCCTTAGGCATTGCCGAAGCCGCCTACCGTGAAGCGGACAAATACTCGAAGGAGAGGATCCAATTCGACAAGCCGATTAGGGAATTCCCCGCGGTTTTCGAAATGCTGACGGAGATGAAAATCAACATCGAAGCCGGCCGGAGTCTGATGTATGAAACCGCCCGGATCGTCGATCTCAAAGAGGGGCTGGAACATATGTCGGAGCTGCATCCGGACAGAAAGGCCGAGTTCAAATCGGACCTAAAAAACTACACCCGCTTAGCGGGAATGTTTACACCCATGTCGAAGATGTTCAACACGGAAATGGCAAACCGTGTCGCCGACAATGCCATACAGGTCCAGGGAGGCACCGGATACATGCGGGACTTTAACGTGGAGCGGCATTACCGGGACGCGAGAATTACCAATATTTACGAGGGGACCACGCAGCTGCAGGTCGTAGCGGCCATCAACGGGATAACCTCCGGCACCGCGGCGGCAGCCTTGGATGAGTACGATTCGGAAGACAACTCCCACGCGGAAGCTTTGGTTAAGCTTGTCCGGAAAGCACGGAACAACTTTGAAAAGGCCCTTATCCACGCGAAGGGTACCGAAGACACGCAATTCATGGACTACCATGCCCGGCGGCTGGTGGAAATGGCCATCGATTTAGTGCAAAGTTACCTGCTTATCCGGGACGCGAAGTTTTCGGACAGGAAGATGAAACTGGCGGAAACATTTATCAAGAGAATGTTCACCCGGGTCGAGGAAAAGATGAACTTTATCATCAGCGAAGAATCGACGCTGCTGAAAAATTATTCCGCAATTCTCTCCGATGCAGAGGAGCCGGTGAAGGGATAAATTATCCGCGGATTTCTCCGTAGCCGGGAATGCCGTAGGCGGATTCCGCGGCTTTTACACCGTTGACGACCGCCCGGGACACTACGTATGCCGCGATGGAGCCGAGGGTAGTCAAGTCCGTTTCCGTCTCACCGGCGGCCATGCAGAAAAGAGAATCGCCGTCGTACATGGTGTGGATAGGGTTGATGGCCCTTGCGTACCCGTCGTGGCCCATCATCGCGATTTTTGTGGCCTGCGGTTTTGTCAGTTTTGCGTTTGTAGCTATCACCCCGATGGTGGTGCTGCTTCCCTTGAAGACCCTGCTTTCCTTTTCGTGGGCGGCGGTTACGACCCGGAGGGAGTCGGCGAAGTCCTTTTTATCCGGGGTAAGTACACCGGCGATGATTTTTCCGGTATCCGGATCGATAACGTCGCCGAAACAGTTGACTGCCACTAAAGCACCGACAATAAGTTCCCCGGCAATGAAGGAAGCGGTCCCTAATCCCCCCTTCATAACCGAATGCATCCCCGCGGCTTTGCCCACGGTTGCACCGGTCCCTGCCCCGACGTTACCCTGCCGGGTATTCGGCGTACAGGCGTTTAGGCACGCCTCGTATCCCATTGCCTTGTCCGGGCGGATGTTCGGCCGTGCGACCGGCAGATCGAAGAGGACCGCCCCCGGCACAATCGGTACTTTGCCGATGCCCACGTCAAGGCCGATGCCGCGCTCTTCGAGATACTGCATAACGCCGGCGGCGCCGTCGAGCCCGAAAGCGCTCCCGCCGCCTAAGTACACCGCGTGGGCCTCCTGCACATAGTTGACGGGGTCTAAAGCGGATATTTCCCGTGTCCCCGGAGCGCCGCCGCGGACATCTACCCCGGCAACGGCACCCTGTTTACAGAGGACCACCGTACACCCCGTCGCGGCTTC
>CAZSGZ010000004.1:23258-40525 GCA_964606455.1 uncultured Spirochaetales bacterium | reverse complement strand
GGATATTCAATGTCCCCTCCGCTATGTTTTTCCGGTTCGTCCCGAAACTGTGCCACGGGAAAAATCGGTTCGAGGTTTTCTATAAGCCATTTGCGGGAATCGCCGGCGGACATTTTCCAGTTGACGGGGCAGGGCGATAGAATTTCAACGAAGGAAAACCCTCTTCCTTCTACCTGATAACGGAGACCTTTGGAAACCGCTTTTTTCGCCTTCAGGACCCGCTTCGGGTCGCCTAACGAAACACGCTCGATGTATACCGGTGTGGTAAGGGAATTGATAAGTTCGCACATGCCGATGGCGTTCCCGTCCTTCAGCAGCGATCTGCCTAGAGGCGTTGTCAGTGTTTTCTGCCCTACCAGCGTGGTCGGCGCCATCTGCCCCCCGGTCATTCCGTAAATTGCATTGTTGATAAAATATACCGTAATGTTTTCACCCCGGTTCGCGGCGTGAATTATAGCGCCCATTCCGATACCGGCCAGGTCGCCGTCCCCCTGATAGGAGATAACGACGGCGTCCTTCAGGCTGCGCCGTATTCCGGTTGCCACCGCCGGTGCTCTGCCGTGGGCCGCTTCAACGTTCCCCACGTCGAAGTAGTAGTAGGCGAAAACACTGCAGCCGACGGGGGATATGAATACCACCCGGTCCTGGACACCCAGTTCCACGATTGCTTCGGCAATGAGTTTATGTGCCGTTCCGTGACCGCAGCCGGGGCAGTAATGGGTGACTTTCTGTCCCGGTCCTTTTCGTTCGAATGTATCGTAAAATGCCGCCGGTTTTTGATGTTTTACCATGCTTACTGTCCTTTTACCGTTTTGGTTACCTGTTCGATTAACGTCGTCGTTGTAGGAACGAGGCCGCCGAGTTCATTGTTCCGGTGGATTTCAGTTTCCCCTCCGACGGCCAGTTCGACGTCTTCAGCCATCTGACCGTTGTTCATTTCCACGACGAAAATCCCCTTTACCTGTTTTCCTATTTTCCGGAGACGCTCTTTCGGAAAGGGGAAAAGGGTCTTCAGTCGGAAAAGTCCGATTTTTATTCCCATGGAACGTAATTCCTCCACGGCGGTTTGACATATTCTCGCGCTGATGCCGAAGGCCGCGAACACATATTCCGCGTCCTCCACTTCCTGCTCTTCGTATTCGACAAACTCCCGTTCAACCCTCGCGTATTTTTCCTGGAGCTTCCAGTTGTGGTCGCTTAAGAGCTGGGTGTTCATGAGTATTGAAGTAATGAGGTTTTCCCTGCTTTCTTTGTCCCCATACACGGCCCATTCCTTCCGTTTACCGTGTTTTATTTCCGAAGGAAGGATGATAGGCTCCATCATTTGACCGATATACGCGTCGGAAAGGATAATTACCGTCATCCTGTATGTGTCGGCAAGCTCAAATGCCCTGTAGGTCATGTCGCAGAGCTCCTGGGCGGAATTCGGTGCAAGGACAATGTTTTTATAATTGCCGTGGCCTCCTCCTTTTACCACCATATTGTAGTCGCTCTGTTCAGGCCAGATGTTTCCAAGTCCGGGGCCTGCCCGCTGTACATCGACAATGACACTCGGAAGTTCCGCCCCCGCTAAATAGGATATTCCTTCCGACATGAGGGAAAGACCGGGACCGGATGTGGCGGTCATGACTCGTGAACCGGCGGACGCCGCCCCGTAGAGCATATTGACGGCATTTACCTCGTCTTCGGCCTGCAGAAAGGACCTCCCGCTTTTCCGGAAATAGAGGGCCGCCGCGTGGGCAATTTCGCTTGCCGGAGTAATGGGATATCCGAAAAAGTGGGTCGCCCCCCCAAAAAGGGCCCCGTATACAACAGCTTCATTTCCTTTAACCAATTGCCTCGACATCCTTACCGTCCTTTTCTTCGTCTTTGTATACCGTAATGGCCCCTGGTTCGGGGCAGACGTAATAGCAGAATCCGCAGGCGATACAGTTCGGATTTGCAAATACGGCATACTGATAGCCGATTTCGTTTATCTTTGTACCGATTTCTATGCAGTTTTTCGGACATGCTTCGACGCATAATCTGCAGCCCTTGCACTCGGAACTCTCAATATAGATATAATTTGCCATTATTCTTAAATTCCTTTAAATACATCATCCATCTGGGCACCGAAATAGTTTATTTCACTTACCATTTCGGTTACATCCTCCGGAATATTCCTAATTTCGATTCTGTGCCCCGGGCATCCGAGGCGCGCGCAAACAAGGATACGGTTGCCTTTATCCGGCAGTTCAAAAAAGATATGCTGTTTCGCGGCACATAACTCCTGTTCGCACTCCGATTCCGTTATCAGGCTTGTTCCGCAGACAGGACAAAACGCCTCGATAATAGTATCTTTATCTTTTAAGACAGGCATAAAGCTGTAAAGTTTCGCGTGACTGCCCCAAAACGCATCAATATAGAAACTTCCCCTCTGATTTTCTATGGTAACGTCTATTTTAATCGAGGGTTCCCCGTGTATCCGTACCGAATCGGCAATAAGGGAGTGTCCCTTCGGACAGAAGACCTCTTCCACTACGAGGAATTCCCGTCCGTGCTTGTGGACGAATTTCATCCCTTCCGGCAGTGTCTCGATGAACTCTTCCGGAATTTTCGGTGTTTTTAATTCCATTCCCGTGTCTCCTTTTTGTAATTCTCATCCCGCCTTATATGGTATACGCTGGCTTGAGAAAAGTCAAAGTCCATCAGCCTATGAAAATTTTCCGCCTTTATGCTACAATGTACAGTAAGGATAACAGTATGAAAAAAACAGCCATCATTGCCGCGTTACTGTACCTATCGTCGTCGGCGGGCCTGTTTGCCGATGAGGGTCACACCGGCGCGGTTAACGGTATCGCGGTCCATCCGGAGGGCCGGCGTGCTGCCTCTTGCAGCGATGACGGGACTATTATCATATGGGATTTGGAGAAAGGTTCCGCCCTTTCCCGGATCGAAGCCCACGATGACTATGTTCTCGGTGTCGATTACAGCCCGGAGGGGAAGAAACTGGCAAGCGGCGGAGCGGATGGAGCTGTCGTTCTGTGGGACGGAGAAACGGGGGAAAAAATCCGTGAACTGAGGGGGCATACCGATTACGTCCGGTCCGTAACGTTTTCCCCCGACGGTTCGATACTTGCCTCCGGCAGCGATGACAGCCTGGTCCTGCTGTGGGACAGTGAAGACGGAACACTCCTCGCCGAACTAAGCGGGCATACCGATTATGTCCGGTCCGTGGCCTTCAGTCCCGACGGCAGATATCTTGCGTCGGGGAGCGACGACGGAACGGTGGTGCTGTGGGACCCCGGACAGCGGAAAAAGCTGCGGGTTTATACCGGCCACAGCGATTATGTCCGGTCCGTGGCCTTCAGTCCCGACGGCAGATATCTTGCGTCGGGGAGCGACGATCTAACGGTCATTATTTACGATCTCGAGAACAACCGGAAAGAACGGCAGTTCAAGGCCCATGACGACTATGTCAGGACCGTTGCGTTTACTCCCGACGGGAACTACCTCATTACCGGAGGCGACGACGGGACTGTAAAGGTATGGGACTGGCAGGCCGGGACTGTCGCGGCGGGGCACCAAATTCACGAAAGCTACGTCTTCGCGGCGGCGGCGGCGGGAGAGGGTGGAAAATACATTGTTTCCGCCGGCAACGACGCGGCGGTTGTCGTGTACGATCGAGAATCGGGCGAGGCCGTATATACCTTCCGCGGCGGACCTGCCGTCGAAGAGTATGAACAATCCGCGTATGAGGAACCGGAGGAGTCCGATGAAGGGGTAATGGTGCTGACGGTGGCTCTGAATCATGAAAATACCTTCATTGCCGCCGGCGGAAGCGACGGGATTACACGGGTGTGGGACTTTGCAACGGGAGAATTGTTTGCCCTTCTCGAAGGTCACAGCGATTATGTCCGATCGGTGGTCTTCAGCCCCGACGACGCCGTTTTGGCCACCGCGAGCGACGACGGCACAATCCGGATATGGAATATGCCGGAAGTCAGGCTTGAAACGACGTTATACGGCCATACCGATTATGTCCGCTCCCTTGTTTTTACCAAGGACGGCTCGTATCTCATTTCCGCCTCCGATGACGGGACCATTAGGTTCTGGAGTACCGAGACCTACACCGAAGAGCGTATGCTGCAGGGGGGGGACGGCTATGTCTATTCCCTGGATAATTCCGGGAGAGAGGGAATCTTCCTTTCCGCCGGTGAAGACGGCACGGTCAAACTCTGGAACACCCGGGGAGAGCTCCTGCGGACATTCACCGCGGCGCCGGAGGAAAAATGATGAATCCCGTACCCCGGGTTGCCGCCGTTCATGCCCTGGCCGGTTACGGACGTGCTTCTCTTATGGCGGTTATCCCCGTCCTTTCCACCATGGGCTGCCAAGTATGCCCCTTTCCCACGGCTGTTTTAAGCACCCACGGCGGCTTTCAGGGATACCGGAAAATCGATGTTACCGATTCGATGGGACCATTTATGGAGCACTGGAAAGAGCTGGAGATCGGTTTTGAAGCAGTATACACGGGGTTCCTCGGCTCCCCCCGGCAGATTAGCAAGGTCGAGGATTTTATCCGTCTTTTTTCACAGCCCGGACAGTATGTTGTGGTGGACCCGGTCCTCGGTGATGACGGGAAAGTATACGGAATTGTGAGTCCCGAGATGGTAGCGGGGATGCAAAGACTCATACAACAAGCGAATATCATTACGCCGAACTTTACCGAAGCCGCTTTTCTGCTGGGAAAACCCTATTCGGAATCTATCGAACTTGAAGAAATAAAGATCTGGATTTCCGCCCTTGCCGGCATGGGTCCGGAAACGGTAATTATTACCAGCGTTCCCCTCGGGGGGCACAAAGAGACAACCTCGGTCCTCGCGTACAACAGAGGAGACGGACGGTTTTGGAGAATAAACTGCAGTTATGTTCCCGCCTACTACCCCGGGACGGGAGATATTTTTACTTCCGTTATCGTCGGCAGTATTCTGCAGGGGGACAGTCTGCCGATTGCTTTGGACAGGGCGGTGCAGTTTGTTTCCATGGCGATCCGCGCGAGTTTCGGCTACTCCTTTTCGAAAAAGGAGGGCGTCCTGCTCGAACGTGTTCTGAACAACCTGCGGGCGCCGGTTACCGTCAGCACGTATGAAATCGTCGATTGACATTGGGTGTCCCGGCGACTACTATTACATGGTATGTCAAATCCGAAGATAACACACAAACTGCTGAAGGCATTTGCCGAAAAAACGAAAAATCCGATTATCAATTTCGATTCGTTTCAGGTTTTTGTAAAACGATATGCCGATAAAAAAGTATCGAGCATACCCGACCTTAACATGTATTCCAGCAATACAAAAACGGTTTTAACGGCAGATCTGGAAGATCTCGCTTCCCGGGGGATCTGTCTTCTCGATTATGAGGACGTCAGCATTGTGGCTGTACAGTATCCGGCATATCTTCTGGAGGCGCTGGACCTCATTTACCGGGACATAGAAAAGGACCCGACCATCCCGTTCCCCACCACCGACACCTTTTCCAATACCCTTCCGGACAGCATGACACAGGTGGTGAATGTGAAAAACGACTTCGTGGAATGGATCGGCTATGAAGAAATGTCGAAACCCATTGTTATCCGTCTGGAATTTCCCGAGGGATTCAAGAACATGCTCCTTTCTTCGGGGGCCTTTTTCAATTCTCTTTTGGAGCTGTCGCTGCAGAAAATCCGGACGTATCTCCACGACCAGAGCAATTTTAATTACATCTACCACAAGCTTGCCGGTATTCTCACGAACCAGGAGGTGTCCGTTCAGCCTTTTTTAGAAGATATTGTCAGTAAGCCGAATAAAACCGTGGAAACTATCCTCAAACCAACGGAGTTCACCTTCCGGGCCTGGACCACCCTGGGAAATATCCTTATTCACGATATAAAACAGAAAGCGAGCAAGCTGGCAAGCGAAATCAGCCTGTGTCAGGCCACCTACTTAATCGGGTTTTACAATGTACGGAACAAAGGGGTGGAGCAGAAAAAAAAAGAAACCGAATCGAGTATGAAGCAGCTCGAGCAGGCGCTGAAGAAATCGCCCTATTTCTTTTCCCTTCAGGAAATTTACAATTTAACGGGGGCGAAGGGCGTTTCCTTCGTGAAGAAAGTCGGCAAGGAGAAAATCCATGCTTTTTTGGAAAAGCGGTCGAAGTCGGAGGACAAGAATTCCTTTCCGGAGCTTATACGAATAAAAACGGAAAAGAACAACGAATTTTTCATCAACAAGGACACTCTTCTTATCCTCGTCCTGCGGAAACTGGACAGCATGCGGACCGAAGTCCGGAACGCGCTTTTAGGGGAATGGATGGGCGCCTTCCGGGATTTCAAAAAATTGCCCGAAATGAAGAGCGACGAGAAGTATGAAATTGATATTGCCGACAGGGTGAAAAAAGGCGATCCGCTGCTGTGGGCAATGCTCCGGTTTGAGCTTCTCTACCTTCTCGCCGAAGAGGCGGACGTTCCGGGGCACATAAAAAATGAAATAGAAAACATGATTGACGCAAAGGAGCGCGCCCTGCGGCCTCTGCCGGAAATACTGAAATTGGAACGGGAGGAGATGCTGGAGGACGTGAAAGGCAGACTGCCGGTTTGGATGACCACGCCGGTATTGAGCGCGATCGTGCTGTTTCTCAAGCGCCTGGTAACGAGTTCAAAAAAGGACAAAAAGAAGAAGAAAAAGAAGAAGGCCCGCAAGTCCGGCAGAGTGCCGGCGGCTGCCGGTCCGGCGCCTGTACGCGGCGCGTCTCCTTCCGGCGCCGCGCCGCGGGGCGCTTCCGGTCAGAGCTCGAAGGCAAAATTGGTGCAGTTTCGTGAACATATCGGGAAACTGCGGGAGGAGTATGTCGGAAGTTCCCAGTCGGTGGAGAGGACCCTGGAGGGGCTGATAGAAAAATGGAACACCCTTCTCGATCCGCGGGCCCGGGAAAACCTGGTGGAGGACGTCAATTCGGCGATCCGGGATTATCTGCGCCGGTTCAAGAGCACACTCATTGCCTCGCCTCCCGACAGCGAACAGCTGCAGCGTATTGCAATCCGCCTGGCGGAGCAGCCGATTTTCAGCGGCATCAAGAGAAAAGAGGACTTCTGGCGCTATATCGAACTCTACATCATCAAGCAGCTAATCCGCGAGTAGTTTCTCACGCAGATAATGGAGATGGGGAATCAGTACGTCATTCGGTTTCCCCGTTCCGTCGTAGAAAATGTCGATAATCGGCACCCCGAAATCTTCCTGCATTTTCCGGTAAATCGACGAGGTTACGACGCCGGGGCAGCAGAAGATAGGGTTGATATGTACGATGGCGTCCACTAACCGATGCCGGATGTAATATAAAGCCCTGCCGATGTTGATGGATGTTTCCCCGGCTATGTAATGACGGATTTTATACTCCTCCATCAGCTTCACGCACTCGGCGAAATCAGGCTCCATCTGCTCTCCGATAAGGTCTTCCGCCGCTTTTTCGTACCGCTGCTCGATGGTTTTCAGCAGCTTGAAATGACGGGGATTGTCGCCGTACAGGCGGACATCGGCATCGTAAAAGTGGAATGGATATTCGGTAAGGGAAGGGACCACAAGCTCTCCCCCGAGTCTGTCTATCACTTCCTGAATGTTCTGGTTTATCAGGGTGTTGAACTTGACGTACAAATCACCTAAGAGGCCGATCCGCGGTTTTCTACCCTTCGTTTCGTCCCGGGGAACGGCGCGGAATTCATCGATACTCCGGGCAAGTTCGCTCCGGAGGTCCGTTCCGTCAATAATCGCGCTGCTGATCCGCTCCTTGGCCGCCTGAAACACTGCCGCGGTGCGTCCCTGTTCGGTTTCGTAGGGGTGAATGCGGTAATAGAGCTTGTATAAAATACCGCCGATGATATTCGATTCAAGCATTTTAATGGAAAGGCTCTGGGGCAGAATTTCACCCGGGGACATATTGTTGATAAGACCGATTTTCGCTTTTTCCAGTCCCGCCCGCTGGAAAGAGAGGTCCGCTAAGATGGGATACTGGGGGAAGTTGCAGGCCATGCACACCGTGGGCATGTAGAAAAAGGTTTTTTCCGGAGGAGTGTCCATGTTCCGCAGCCGTTCAATGACCCCGCCGATGAGGGAGGTCAGGGGCATGCATTCCCCGCCGTTGGTGTATTTGTAGCCCGTAAGAAGGTCCGACTCCCTGCTTTCGAGAAGGACCGTTTTGTATCCCGCGTTTTGAAAACAGCCCGCCCAGAAATGGGAAATGCAGTCGTCCAAGTAGGGGATAAAAACGGTGTCCCCCGGTTCGAGTGTATCGTCCCTGGCCTTTGTAGGCGCTTCGGGTATCTCCGGGGTGCGGGCATTCTCTTTTTCAAAGAACGTTTTAAAGGAGGTCACGCCGGCTTCGATCCTGGTTTCGTACCCGACACTGGAACTGTGTTCGTCCACCTGCAAAATGAGGAAGGGCTTTCCATAGTGCTCCATAATGTCCTGCAGATAGCTGATGATAAACGAATCGGGACTGCAGCGGAAGCTGGTAATGAAAACGATAAAGAGGTTCGGTTGTGCGGCCGCATATTCCGCGAGTTTTATTATCTGCTTCCCGAACTGCCAATGCATCCGTTCCAGATACTTGGCACCATAGGCAGGTTCAAAGCCCGAGAGATCGAATTCATCCTGCCAGTATACCTTTGTTCCCAAAGCTTCCAGTTTTGCGGGAATATCGAGGTGCAGTCCCCGGTTCATTGCGATATAGGGCCGTCCGGCCAAGGCAATTTCAATCCGTCCCGGGTCCGTCGTTTCGCCGTAGTATCCCGCCCAGTCCGCTTTTGCCGCGGAGAATCGGCCGAAACTTTCGGTAAATGCTTCGCGGACCTGTTCGAGGCCTACACCGGGGAACTGTTCCAGCAGGGCGGTGTGGAGGGACCCGATAATTTCCTCCTCCGACTGGGAGTTGAACAGGATGAGAGGTGAAATGAGACGGGACTCCACGTCGACGGCGGTCAGTTTCGACATGATGGACGGCAGGTACTGGGAATAGTAACAGAAAAAGGCGTCGGTCGTTTTTTTCTTGAACCGGTGTTCCTCCTGCCCGGGATTGTTTTCGTTGACCATCGAGGGGAAAAAGATAAAATCAGCGCCCTGTTTCAAGCATTCCGAAAACGCGCCGTGGGCATGGATAATCGGGGCGCAGAAATCGGAATTGACAATCCGTTTCCCTTCACTCAGGGCGGAACGGCCGACGGAAGGGGGCTGTATGGAAAATCCCAGGGAAGCGAGAAAGGAGCGCCACATGGGCGCGTAGATTGCATTATACAGTACTTCGGGGACCGCGATTACCGGCGCGGATGTCCGCTGCTGCCTGCCGCCGTTCCCGCCGGGGTCCGCCAGCGGCTTCATTACCGCCTTGAACCGTTGGGAGATAATGTCCCCCCCCGCCTTCACCGGTCCCCGGTCGGAATATTCTTTGCCGCATTTCATTCCCCATCCGGTTACCGTTCCGTTTTTTTCAGCCGTTGTAAGCAGGCACCTGTTGGCGCAGCGGTCGCATGTTTCTTCGGTAAAGGTAATCGATTCGGTGTCGATGGCAAAAGAAGAGCGCGACGGGGTCTCCATGCTTTTGCAGAGCAGCGCCGCGCCGATTGCCCCGGTAAGATGGCAGTACGGGGAGACATGAATGCTTTTACCGAGCTGCTCTTCGAATGAGGAGACGAGGGCCGCGTTTCGTCCCGTAGCACCCTGAAAGACAATTTTTTCCCCCAAGGGGCTCCGTTCTACTACTTTCGCGAGGTAATTGTCACGGACGGAATGGAGGACCGCCGCCGCGAGGGAGTTGACCGACCAGCCTTCTCCTAACAGGGCGTGCAGGTCCCGCTCCATGTATACGGTGCAGCGGTCGGAGGTAAAAGGCGCCTCCGTACCGTAGGCCATATCGGAAAATTGGTCGAGGCTTACACCGAGGCGTTTTGCCTGTTCTTCGATAAAGGAGCCGGTGCCCGCCGCGCAGACGTAGTTCATTTTTGAGAAATATACTTCTCCGTCTTTCAATCTGGTAAATTTTGAATCCTGGCCGCCGATTTCAATAATAGTATCCGCATCGGGGACAAGGAAGGAGGCCGCCCGGGCGTGTGCGGTTATTTCGTTGACCGCCAATTCGGCTTCGAAAAGTTCTTTAATCAGCTTTCTCCCGGAACCGGTGGTCCCGACCCCGAAAAGCAGGGCGGGATCGAGCTGCAGCGTACGCAGGAGGACATGTATGCAGGTTTTTACCGCGTGAATCGGGGCGCCTCCGGTTTTTGTATAGAAACCGCCGGCAATTTCATCCTTTGCCGACATCAGGACCGCCTTCGTACTGGTCGAGCCGATGTCGATGCCGATGTACACTCCCGCGGAGGTATCGATACCCCGTCGAGGAAGCATAATTTCCACTCCCTCCTCCGTCCTGTAGATGAAATCGTCCGTTTCTCCGCCGGCTGTTCCGGACCGCCGGGGCAGGGGAGGACGCTTCTCCCGGGCCGCCGAGGCTTCCCCGGCAAAAAAGAGGTCCACGGCTTCCTGTGAAGCTCCCGCGAGGCGTGTTTCGGTCCCTAACAGGGCGGCCCCTAAGGCCCCGGCAAGGTGGGAATGTTTCGGGACCCGTATTTCGATATCGAGAATCTCCGCTAAGGAGCGGACCACCTTCGGATTTAAAGAAACACCGCCGAGGACTCCGGCGGGGGAATACAGCTCCCGTCCTTTGACCAGGTTATCGGCAATACTCCGGGAAATGCCTTCGCAGAGCCCCGCGGCAACGGCCTCTTTCGAATAGCCCTCCTGCATGGCGTGGATAATATCGGTTTTCGCGAATACCGCGCACCGGGTGGCAATTACCGGAGTTTTCCCCGAAAAAGAATCGGCTACATCCGAAAGTTCCCGGATATCTAAGGAAATCCGTTCCGCCTGCTGTTCGATAAACGCCCCGGTCCCGGAGGCGCAGGGAGGGTTGACCGAGTGCTCTACGTAGCTGCCGTCGCCGTTGAAGAGAACTAAGGAAAAAGTTTCTCCTCCGACAATAAAGATATTGCGTAATTCAGGCATCAGCTTCTTCGCGCCTTCGACATAGCAAAGGATATTGTCGACGGTATGCTGATCCGGGAGTTTTCCCGTCAACCCGACGGTTTCAAAATCCGCGAAATCGGGAGAGGTCATGATCCCTTTTACCGTCTCTACAATGTTCCCGTTATGTTTTACATACGCGGTTTTTTCTACTTTTTCTCCATTCAGAAGGACGGCCCCGAGATAAGCCGACCCCGCGTCTATTCCCAACTTTTTCATGGTCGTGTATTATATACGGCATGACTACTGCAATACTACCCTCCGGAAGCATTCCGGTGAGCTGCAACAGGGACTGCGGCGGAGGCTGTCCCCTTATTGCCGAAACCGCGGAGGGAAAGGTCATTCAGCTGAAAGACAACCCCTTAAGTCCGGCGGATATGTCCGGGTGTATCCGGGGATACCGGTATGCCGATACGCTGTATCATAAAGACCGGCTGCTGCGTCCTTTAATCCGGGAGGGAGAACGGGGAAGCGGACAATTTCGGGAGGCTTCCTGGGACGAAGCCCTCGACTATGCCGCCCGCGGCCTCGATAACCTCATAGGCAGGTTCGGAGCAAACTCTATCCTGCATCTCGGAGGGTCCGGTTCCTGCAGGGGTGCCGTGCACAATACTTCCCGGCTTCCGAAACGGTTTTTCAGCATTCTCGGAGGCTATTCGGGTACCGACGGCAACTACAGCGAACGGGCGGTCCGTTTTGTCATGCCCTATATGTTCGGTACGGAGCTTACCGGCTTCGATCCCGCGGGCCTGACCGAATCGGCGTGCATTCTTCTATGGGGGGCGAATATCAGCGATACCCGTTTCGGTCCGAACATGGAATACTGGGTCCGAAAAGCCCGGGAGAAGGGGACGCCGGTTTTCGTTATCGACCCGAGGGAAAGCAGAACGGTTTCCCGCTGCGGGGCTGAGTGGATACCGGTCTATCCCGGTACGGACGCGGCGCTGATGTGCGCGCTGCTGCAGGTACTGCTGGAAACGGGGAATACGGATGAGGAATTTCTTGAAGAGTACTGCACGGGGGGGGAGGATATAAAAAAAATGGTCACCGGCCGGACCGACGGTGTTGTCCGCACGCCGGAATGGGCGGAAGCTGTCTGCGGGGTGCCCGCCGCTGAAATCAGGCGGCTCGCGGGTATCTACGGAACCGCAAAACCCGCCGCCCTCATTCCCGGTTTGTCCATTCAGCGGACATGGGGGGGAGAGGAAACGTCGCGGCTTGCGGTTGCCTTGCAGGCGTTCACCGGGAATATCGGGCGTATCGGGGGAAGTTCCGGCGGGAAGTGCTGGGGAAGCCTGCCGACACCGGCTTGCGGGGTGATTCCCGCGCTGGAATCGGAGAAAACGGTGAAAATTCCCGTTTACCCATGGGCGGACTGGGTCCTTAACGGCAGGGCCGGCGGGTACTCCGCGGATGTGCGGGGTATATACAACGCGGGCGGCAACTACTGCATTCAGGGAAGCGATATACGGAAAAATATCCGCGCGCTGCTGAAGCCGGAATTCTCCATTTGCCATGAGATGTTTCTTACCGCCACCGCCCGCTACTGCGACGTCGTGTTTCCGGTCAGCACCTTCTTGGAACGGAACGACCTTGTTAAAAACGGTTTAAATTATCTGTTGTACTCCCGCCGCGCGGTGCTTCCCGCAGGGAAGGTGAAGGACGATTATGAGATCTTTGCCCTTTTAGCGGAAAAACTGGGCGTTGGAGATGCGTTTACCGGCGGGAGGAGCGCGGAGGAGTGGGTAGACTGGTGTATTGAAAACTCCGAGGTAGAAAATCGGGAGGAGTTTTTCCGGACGGGCATATACGACGGCGGAGCCCATCACCGGACGGCCTTTTCCGACTTTAGGCGGGACCCGGAGGCGCATCCCCTTGCAACGGACACCGGAAAAATCGAGCTGTCCTCCCGGCGCTACGAAGAGGAAACGGGGTTTCCCGCGGTCCCGCTGCCCCGGTTTACCTGTGAGGAGCCGGAACATCCCCTGTCGCTGATAACGCCCCACGCGAGAAGCAGGGTAAATTCCCAAAACGGCAATATCGGGTGGTCCGCGGAGATGGACCGGCCGGAAATTGGTATCCATTTCCGGGACGCTGAAGCGCGGGGGCTGGCCGACGGAATGACCGCCGAGGTAACCTCGGCAACCGGGTCGTTTTCGGTCCGGGTCAAAATATCGGACAGTGTCATGCCGGGGGTTGTTGCCGTTTCCCAGGGGAGCTGGCCGGCATCCGGTCCCGGCGGACCGGAACATGCCGACAATCCGAATTTCTGCACGTCCGCCGAGCCGACCATGCCCAGCAGCGGTTCGAGGACCCACTCGACCCGGGTGGAAGTGCGGGTGCCGCGGGGGGAGGCGGTACAATGAAGCGGAAACGGCCGATAGGCCTCATTGCACTGGTAACTGTTTTTATTCTCGCCAGTTTTTACGTGGTAACCATATTTGCCAGGAACTGGATCGATGTGTTTGCCGACCATTCCGATTTGCAGGGGGAAATTCAAGCGGAACGGCGGAGCCTCCATGTGGAGGACATCATTCAATTGGAACTGACGCTGCCGGAACGGTTTCGGTCTGTCTATCGGCTGCATTGGGTGGTGGATCCGCCGACGGCCGGCACGATTGACTACGCGGCGGTTACGGAGGAGGACCGGGTGGTGGATGAGGACGGAAAGGTGTCGTACCCGGCCCGTGACAGGACGGCCTATTTTACCGCGGAAACCCCGGGGCGCTGCGCGGTGGAAGTGTACGGATTTTACAGGCAGACGAACCCGCAGTTCATTACCCGTTTAGAGCTTGCCATAACCCCTTAATCGCTCTCCTCCAGGTATTCCTCCCGAACAAAGGCAAGGAGTTCCTTTTCCTCCGGGGCAATCCTATTGTCCGCTTCGGCGAATTTTACCATAAGATCGTATATCTTCTTCCGTTTTCCCGCGTCTTCCGGCATCCGTATTGAGAGCCGGCCTGAACGGGCCATATCGAACAGAGGTTCTAAACGGTCGATCCGGTAACTCCATTTCCGTGCCAGTTCTCCTGCCATCTGTTTTTCCTCTTCCGCGAAAACGCCGTCGGCGCTTATCATAATCATCACATTGTTGAAGGCGTAATCCTTGACATCGTACAGACTGTCGATAACTTTCGAAGAAACCTTGTTCTGCAGGGTTCGTCCGGCGCCGCTTATGTAGTTTTTATACCCTTCGAATGTGAGAATGTCTTTTATTATCCATTCATTTGCCAGATTGTTCAGGGGATTGCCGCAGTAGGCGCAGTTGATGTCCAGAGAGTCCTGGATCGACGCGCCGCAGCTGGGACACGTGTGGGCGTAGAGCGACCCCTTGCTGCCTCCCTCTTTCGCCTGGCGCTCCATCTGCAGGAATTCCGTATGGGTCTGAATGTAGGGGTCGATAATTAACGCGGAATCGTTATCGATCAGTTTTACCCGCTGATAGGAGATGGTTACCGAGAAGGTGAGAGTATTTGTTTTTTCCTCCTTCTGTGCAGCCACCAGGGTCATATCGTTGAGGAAGAGGCGGTTGTAGACGATCCGCTCATCCGGGATCCCGTTTTTGATTTTCTCGAAGGCCTTGTCCGTTACGAACCTGCGCATAATTGCCGGGTCTTTCATTACTTCGGCGGTTTTTATCTGCAGATAGCCGTTGCTTGCCTTGTCTTCCACCAGCTGGACGGCAAAATCGCTGTATTCCGAGACGAGGGAGGCGGTGGTTTTTTTCAGATTTTCCGCTTTCTGGATAAGGTTCTGCCGGGCATAATCGTCCGCCTGGGTTATTTCCGACAATACCCAGTCGAATTCGCCGCTGTTGACCATTGCTCCGCAGTATGCGCATTTCCCAATTTCCCCCATATTGTCGCTTAAGGGGGCGGAACATTTCGGGCATTCATGGGTATGATAGATGTCCTTATGCTCCATCCCCCGCTTCCGGATAAAGGACCAGTATTCAAGAAATGTTTCACGGCCTCCCGGGCTGTTCAGCTGAGGATTGGTTTTGCAGACGAACTGGTCGTACATGGTAGCCGTAACGGCGGCGTGGATAATATCGTAGTTTCCGTCTACTTCGAACCGGTCGATGGAGATGTTGTTGACCATAATGTCCGATACGGGATTTTCCTGTTTCAGCAGGGCCATCATTTTGAATTGGGTATTGAAGCGCTGAAAGACACCGTCGGAAATGTAGCGGCGGACTTTGGAAAGGTCCTGGTTCGACCACGCTTTCTGGATGGAAATAAAAGCAGTTTTTACTTTATCGAAAAACTCATCCGCGGAAAAATCGGAATTATTCTGCTTGAAACGGCCGTAGCCTTGTACCCGGTCAAGGGGACGCTGTTCCTTCGTAAGGGTTTTCAGCACCGTCTGCCGCGCCTTTTTCCGCTTTACCAGAAAGGCAACGAGAACAATAACGGCAATAAGAATCAGCGTAGGGATAACACCGATTGCCTGTACAAGGAGGATAAATATATAAATAACCAGTCCTCCCAGACCGTCACCGCCGCCGCCCCCGCTGCCGCTGCGGCTGCTCCCACCCCCCGCGCCTCCCGCACGGGCCAAGGCGGCACCTGCCGCTACAAACAGGAGGAGAACTATACAGATGAGGACCTTCCACAACATTGATTTCTTCATGATTTACTCCTTGTACAAGGACCTGGCTACATGGACGCGAGAATCTCTTTTTTCTTTGAGTCGTATTCTTCCCGGGTAATAAGACCGTTGTCCAGAAGCTGCTTCAGTTTCTGCAGTTTGACCATCGGATCGTTCGGGTCCGCCGCCTGCGCCTGGTTTTGCTGTTGTCCCCCCATGGAGGAGAAGGAATTCTGCATCATCTGGCCGAACCCCATTCCGGCTCCCATTCCGGCTCCCAAGCCGACACCGGCGCCCGCGGCCCCTTCGTTCTGGGCCAGGTCGCGCATGGCATCCAACTGCTGCATCTGAGCGTAATTGAGTCCCGCGGCCGCGGCTGCCTGTGCTTCGGCGCTCATGTCCGCGATTCTGTTAATTCTCCGCATAGTGTCGTCGTCGAAACTGGTGCCTTCAATGCGGAAATCGAGAAAATCAAAGCCGAAGTCGGCAAATTCCTCGATCAGTTTCTTTTCCATCCCCTGCCCGATTTCCTCTCTGTTCGCGTCGATTTCGGTGTAGGTAAAATGGCTTTCCGCAAGGAGGTCCGCTAAGGGATGAATAAGCCGGGCGCCCATAACCTGTTTGAAGTTGCTTATCCGGTAGATATTTTCACCCCCTACGACATTGACAAAAAAGGACCTCGGATCTGTTATCCGGAAGCTGTAATTCCCGAAGGCACGCAGGCCCACCGGAAACTTGTATTTCGGGTCTTCATATTTTACAACCGAAGGTGTTCCCCATTTTTGGTCGAGTATTTGGGTTGTACGGAAAAAATAAAGACCGACTTTGTGTTCACTCTCGAAGGCCTGCATAAATTTGGAAATGGTGGTCCAAAAGGGCACGTTTTCCGTTTTCAATTCCCGGATCCCTTCATCCATCAGAACGGCCTCCACTTTCCCCTCGTATACAAAAATGCAGCCCTGTCCCGGACCGACAATAAGCTTGGAAGCGTTTTTTATTTCATCCCCTCTGTCCGACCACTTTTCAAACAGCGCGTCCGGTTCGGGGTTTGTCCATTCAATAACGGACCGAAGCTGCCCCTTAACTCTGTCCCATAGTCCCATGGTTCACCTCCGATATGTGAAAGATTTCCTTTTGGATCAAAATACTCTACACCATATACCGGCAGGGGTAAAGTGTTAAATTGAACACGGCGAAAAGGCCGTAAAAACAGTAAAAAAAACGGGGCTGCCTTTCAGCCGGACAGCCCCGTCTATAGTTCTTTCAGGTTTTTTATATTCAGTCGATGAGAATTTCGTAGCCCGTATCCGGCAGGTCGGTATCGATATAAAAACCGAGTTCAACGGCCTTGGAGGCATTGTCGAGATAATCCACCGCTTTTGCTCTAATGGAATGAAACCCCGCGCCCTGTACGCTGACCGGTTCTGTGTAGGTAAAGTACTCGCCCCGGTCGACGGAAACAAGGACTTCTTTTACACCGGCAACATTGTCGTATGCCCGTACGCTGAACTTATTTGCGGAGGTGGTGTACTTCGAACCCTGAAGGTCGATAAGCGCTTCGGCAGGTTTAATTGTTACCCGCGGGGGAGTGTTGTC
>CAZSGZ010000004.1:16979-23248 GCA_964606455.1 uncultured Spirochaetales bacterium | reverse complement strand
TTCCCACATTGTCTACGGCATAAGCCTTTCCTACATGTTTTCCTTCACCCTCGATGTAGCCTGGGCCGGTATATTTCCAGAAACCGCTGTCGTCGACACTGACGTAAATTGCCTCGACTCCGGAAAGTTCGTCCTCCGCCCACAATACAACCGCGGTATTGCTCGTTCCGTAGGCAGCGCCGTCTTCCAAAAAAGCCGGCCCGTTCGCTGACGCGGTAAAATAGGGCGGTGTATCGTCCACAACGCATGAGTATGTTTTTTCAATGGAAACATTCCCCAATTTGTCGATTGCCCGGTAGGCGACGAAATTTCTTCCTTCCGATGTCATGGCGACCGGTCCTTCGTACCTTCTAATGGACCCGCCGTTTAGGCTGTATTCAATATACTGAAGGCTCGATCCCATATCTTCGGCGTACAGCTGAATTTTTGCGTTTTTCGGTAAATAATCGATTTTCCCGTCATTAAAAATACGTTTTTCCTGGGCCCCGATTACGGCGGCACCTAGTAACAATAGAATTAGTCCAACGGTAACAATTTTTTTCATTAGTCTTCCCCCTTCGGAACGAAATTACATTGAATGCTTGGCATCTAAACATGTGTATACTGTTTGCATAAATTCTTCAGCAGTATACAGTAAAAATTATACATGTTTGAGAAATAAAGTCAAATCAAAAATTTATTACGGATGAGGAAAATGGAAATGGAAAACCCCTTTGATTTTACCGGAAAAACAATTCTCGTTACCGGCGGCGGCAGCGGAATAGGAGCGGCAATTTCCCGCCGTTTTGCCGGCGCCGGAGCTGCCGTATGCGTGCATTACCGGTCGAGTGCCGCGGAAGCAGAAAAACTGGCGGCTGCATACGCTTCCGGGCCGGGAAAAGTAACCGCGGTCCGGGCCGATTTGAGGGAGCCCGATGAAGTGGAGGGGCTTTTCCGGCGGATAGATAAGGAGTTCGGCGGCCTCGATGTTCTTGTGAATAACGCGGGGATTTATCCGGTACAGCCGCTGGCGGACCTGTCTCTGCCGGAATGGAAGGCGATGATCGATATCAACCTCACTTCACCCTTTCTCTGCCTCCGGGAGGCGGTGAAACGGATGGAGGCGGGGGGGGCCGTTGTCAATATCGGGTCGGTGGAGGCGGAAAATCCCGCTTTCGGGCATGCCCATTACACTGCTTCAAAGGGGGGCCTTATTATGTTTACCCGTGCCGCTGCCAAAGAGCTCGGTCCGCGGGGAATCAGGGTAAACGCGGTCTCCCCGGGCCTTGTTTATAAAAACGGATTGGACCAGGCCTGGCCCGACGGGATCTCGGCGTACCTGCGGGAAGTGCCCCTCGGCAGGCTGGGGACGGGAGAAGACATTGCCGATGCCTGTCTCTTTCTCGCGGGGACGGCTTCCCGCTGGATTACCGGGGTCAACCTCCGGGTGGACGGCGGTATGATTAGCAGCCGAGGCTATTGAGAAGGGTTACCGCCGGGTGAGGGTTTCGATTTGTTTCCTGAAGCCGGGGTAGCGGTGTACAAGATCATTTCTGCCGCCGAGGACAAAATCGTCGGGATGAAAGCCGGGGGCCATACTTGTTCCCATGAGTGAATAGCCCGCGGCGGCGGAAGGGCCTGCCCCCGGCGGGACGGACCTGCAGCCCTGCCACACCCCCCGGGGAACACACACCTGCGGCCGCTCGCCGGACAAAATGGCGTCCCCGAGCAGTACCGTTTTTCCGGTCCCCCCGGGATACAGCAGCAGCAGTTCCGCCGGGTCGCCGAAGTAGAAATGCCATACTTCGTCCGTTTTCAGTTTGTGCAGGGCGGAAAAGCTGTCGGTTTCGGAGGTGAGCAGGTAATAGATAACGGTGCCGAACGGGCGCTCCCCGCCGTACCGCGGGGGCAGGAGGTGTTTTTCGCAGAGTTCTCCCGAAACGTAGCTTTGCCGGAACCAGCCCCCTTCACGCGGGAGGGGTTCGAGTCCGAGGTGCCGGATAATTTCATCCGCCGTCGGCATGGTACGGGTCATAGGCATATCTCCTGCTCGCGGGGGATACCGAAATGTCCGCAAATTTCCCGGGTATGTGATTCCCGGGTAACCAGGACCAGGGTCCCCGTATAGGTCTGCAGAATTTTTTTCAATGCCGGAGCAAAGCCCCGGTCCAGCAGTTCCAGCGGTCCTATTTCGTCGATAATGATCATCCCCTTTGCCGGAAGATCGGATAAACCGGCGGCCCTGTATAACGCGGAGCAGGCAAAGGCAAACCCCGAGAGGGGAAACCGGAACCTGCCGTACCGGATACAGGGGGAGACCGGCTCCGTGGTGGCAAGAAGCGTTCCCTCTTCGGCCGCAATGTCCACGGCGTAGTAGGTGTTTTTCTCGCCCCCCCGCCAAACGGGAAGGGAAAGGATGCCTCCGACCTCTTTTTTCTGCCTTTTTTGCTCAGAAATCAATCTTTTACAGGCGGAGGTCTTACCGGAATTGATTTTTCCTGCAATAATTATTATATCAGTAGACATACGGTGTACTATACATTAATACAGGAGGATATGAGATGGCAAGATCAGTTGAGCTTTTAAACGGCGGAAAAAAAATCGAATTAAATGCCTTTGCCGAGCAGATTACCGAAAACATCATTACCGGGATAGTGGACACCCTGAAAGGTGTCGATACCGATGCTGAAATTGTTATAACCCTTGGAAAAAAGAGCGGCCCGAACTGAGGGGCCGGATAAAGTTAAAACTATGGACAACACGCAAGAAGCAATACGGAAACTGATTACAAATATACGGTCAATTATTTTTATCGACGAGAAAAAGCTGGAATACATTATCGCTTCCAAAATTGCCGGGGGGCATGTCATTCTTGCCGATTTCCACGGAGTGGGGAAAACCTCTTTAGCCCGGGCGCTAGCCGGGTCGATTATCTGGGACAGGAAGGAGGAAAATGTTCAGGGGATCGGCATCGAGCCGTTTAAACGGATCCAGTGTACGGTAGACCTCCTGCCGCAGGACATTTTGGGATACAGCAGGTTCGCCGCTTCCACCGACCGTATGGTCTTCATGGAGGGGCCGATTTTCGCTCATTTTATCCTGTGCGATGAAATAAACCTGCTTACCCCGAAAACGCAGGGCAGTTTCTTTCAGGCAATGCAGGAACAGTCGGTTACCGTCGAGGGGCGCACGTACGAACTGCCGGACCCTTTTTTTATCATCGCCACGATGAATCTCGAAGGTGTCCATCTCTTTCCCCTGCCGGCGCCCCAGCTCGACAGGTTTATGATTCAGATTTCCATCGGCTTTCCCGGAGAGGAGATGGAGGCCGAGATTATTGCAATGCACGGAAAGGAAAATGCCTGGGCCGGGTTCAAGCCGGTTATTCAGCATACGGACCTGCTCCGCTGGCAGCACGAGGTGGATGAGGTCGAAATTCATCCCGATGTAATTAGGTATATCGTTTCCTGTATCCGGCAGACGAGAAACAATCCGGAAGTGGAAATCTGCGCGAGCCCCCGGGCTGGGATCAAGGTGTCCCGTCTAGCGCGCGCGCTGGCCCTGGTCCGGGGAGAGCCCTTTGTTTCCATCGATCTGGTAAAAGAAATTTTTGTTCCGTCGGTCGCTCACCGTCTTGTCATGCAGGACACCACCGTGCCGGTGGAGGATTTTCTGCGGCATGTTCTCGAGACCGTACCGGTGGAGAAAAGACGTTCGTAATTTATGCTAAAAAAAATCGGATACTATTATCCATTTACCATTCCCGGGACCGTTAGTTTCGGGCTCCTCATGTATTTAATCGGGACGGGATATACCCGGAAAAACCCCTATGCCCTCTTCCTGTCGGTTACAGGCCTTTTGATACTGGCCGTTCTTGTCGTTTTGACCCGTATCCAGGCCTACCGCCTCGGAAAGGAGCAGCTTATCTGGGACGCGGGCACAGCGCTGTATGCCGGCAGGACCGGCGCCGCGGAGCGGTTTTATAGCGGCGGGTTCAGGACGTGGTTCTTTTTCCGGGTCCATGTCCGGATTCGCGGAAAACTGATTCTCGGAAAAGGATTATTGTACCGGGTCGTACGGGAGGCATCATGGACCGGAGACGGGGCCCTGGAGGTCCCCCTGAGCTTCCCCTGTACCGGGACCTTCGCCGGAGAAGGGGTGTACAGTATTAAGGATGTTTTCGGTTTGGTCCGAGCCGGGGCGGGGACGCCGGCGGCCCGCTCCATTCCGGTGCGGCCTTCTCTCTTATCCGACGAAAGCCCGGTGTATATTCAAATATCCGGAGGCGAGGACGATCGGCAGCCGCGGAAAAGCTCGGATGAGGAAAAATACTATCAGCGGGAGTACATTCCCGGGGACCGTCTCCGGGACATCAACTGGAAAGCCACCAGCAGAATAGGCGAGATGTTTACAAGAATTGCCCCCGTAACGGAGGAACAAACGAAGCTCGTGCTGGTCGATTTCCGGCATTTTTCCGCGGACCGGCGCTTCGGCCGGGACCACGCGGCGCATATGGAATATTTAAAACGGTGGTGTGTTTCGTTTTTATGGAAAATTAAAAGCAAACAGCCGGAATTCCAGTTCGTGGTGTACACCGGTTTCGGCGCCCTTGCGGTGGAAAGCTTAGGGGATGTACACCGGTTGAGTATCGGTTTAAGCGGTATTTTTTACGAGGATGATCCGAAGCTGCGGAAAGATGTAACGGGGATCGGGGAAATTTACATTTTTACCACCCCCTTCGATTCGGGGTTACGGTACGCGCTGCAGGTTTACAGCGGAAAAAAGACCACGATATTCACCACCGCTTTCCCGCCGAAGGGGGGGGCTGGGGAGGAGGAAACAGTCACTCTTTCCCTTCTGAACAACGGGGGTATGGTCCATATTCCCGGTCCGTGGGTGCTGAAACACGCCTCCGGCAGCGCTGCCGGAAACCGGCCGCCGGGCGGAGGGACCCCCGCTCTCCGCCGTTATGTACAAGGGAGTTTGCTGTGATATTCCCGTTTCTCACCAGGCTGCTGCTCTACCTTCTCGCGCTTTGTATGCCGCTCTTCCATCCCGCAATTGTGGTTGCCTACGATTACACCGGGTGGTGGGTATGGTTTTTCCTCATTCCCGGGGAGATTACCGCGGCGGCTTTTCTTTCTCCTCCCCGGGTCAAATGGCGGTACACCCTGCTCTTTGCCGGCGGGCTGCTGTTCATCTCCTCTCTCATTGCCGGAATAAGCGGTTCTTTTCCTCTGGTCCTTGCCGGCGGAACCGGCGCTTTTATTATAACGCTGCTGATTTTTAAAACGAAGCTCCTCGGCAGGACGGTTTCGGTGCTGGAACAGCTGTTTCTTGCCTACATTTACTACAAGCTTCTCAATTTTTCCCGGGCTTCAGAAGCGGCCGCTCACTCGAGTACGGGGATAACACAGATTCTGTTGGTTCTGACCATTGCAAGCTTCCTGTTCCACGGTCTCGCTCTCTACTTTTCCGGATTCGCAAGCAGCGACAGACGGAGGAGAAGGCGGGAGGCAATCGTGTTTTCCCTCCTCGTCCCGGCATTTTTGGCGGTCGCGTTTCTTCTTCCCCCCGATTTTGTCCGGCATTCCATCGTTTTCAATGCCCCTGGGGACGACCTTCTCAAGGACATTCCCTACGATTCCGACGGCTTCCCATACGACAGAGGAGGCAACGGCGATGAAAACGGCAGGCAGGGGGAAGATGGAGAAGAGGGAAAACTGCAGGGTCTGCCTTCCGACCAGTGGGGGACCCGGCCGGGGGACGGCGACGGAGAGGGGAAACAATACGCGGTGATGGTAGTGGCAAGCGAGTACGAACCGGTGTACGGGGCGGAAAGCTATTACGGCGATTTCGACCCCGTACGGGGATTTCGATATTCGGCGGAGGAACCCCTGAATGAGCTTTCCTACATACGCCTTCTCGATACCTGGAAGGACCCCGACCCGCCTTTTGACGCGCTCCGCCGGGAATTTCCGGTTCGGTATTTCTCCACCATTCCGGACAAGTCAATTCCTTACCGGCCCGCCCGGGTAGCGCCGACAATCCTCAACAAACGGTATCATCCCTTCGACTACACCTACAATGTCGTTTCCCGGGTACATACGGGCGGTGAAAAGGAGTGGCGGGAAATTGACGGACTTACTTCCGGGGAACGGCGGCAGCTGGCCCCCTATCTGGAAATCGATCTGCCCGAGGAGTACCGCGGCGTATTCGAGGCATACCTGGAAGATGCCTACGGAGCGGAGGCCGGGTTTTACGAGCGGATCGACGGTATTCTGCGGAAT
>CAZSGZ010000004.1:0-16969 GCA_964606455.1 uncultured Spirochaetales bacterium | reverse complement strand
CGACTACCAGTACGAGCTTGGTTTTGACGACAGTGTCCGCGTGGAAAAACTGCACCGGTTTTTAGGCACCACGAAAAGCGGGGACTGTACCGAGTTTTCCAACACCGCGGCGATACTCGGCCGGATGGCGGGCATACCCTCGCGGGTCGTTACCGGCTACCTGGCCTCCCGCGGCCTGCAGACCTTTGCACATCTGCGGGGGCTGGTCGAACTGCAGCGGATGATCGAGCCGCTGCAGGCTTATCCGCTGGAGTCCCTCTATTTGGTTACAACGGCCCATCACCACTCCTGGGTGCAGTACTATCTGCCCGGCTACGGCTGGGTCGATTTTGAGACAACCTCCGAGGCAATCCCTCCGCCGATCTCCGGAGACATGAATGCCCGGGACGTGGTTATTCCCCTTATCGAGGAACGGGAGGTAAGTGAAGAGCAGTTTACTTTCCCCTGGCTCCTGGTCGCGAAGCTGTTCGGCGGGATGGCCGCTTTGGCGGTGTTCGGTTTGTATCTCTTCCGCTACATCCGGCAGGGAATCTACGCCCTTGTAAGCCGCCGGAACGACTCCCGGGGTCTGCATGCCCTGTACGCCCTTGCCCTGATGAAAACCGCCGCCGGCGGGTGGAAACGGAAGGAGGGGTGGGAAACCGCCTTGGAATATGGTGAAACGTATCCGGCTTTTCGTCCCTTTGCCGTCCTGTATACCGAACTCCGCTACCGGGAGCGGCTGGCCCCGGAAGAGCGGGAAACGAAGCACCGGCGGCTTAGGGACCTGTATGCCGATCTTGCGCGGCAGCGGGGCGGTGGAATATCCGGGGCCCTCCGCCGTTTCTTCAGTTTAAGGGGGATACGGTATTGAAGGCGAGCATGAAACGGACGGCGCTCCGCAAAACGGTATTTCTCTGCATTAGCCTATGCGCCGTCCTCGCGGCAAGCGGATGCGGGCAGCGAAAAAACTGGGTAATGTTCCGGGGGGAGAACGGCAGAGGTGCCACTTCCACCACCCTTTCCCCCCCCTTGGGGATAAAGTGGAAACTGAAGCTTCAGGACCGGGAAGAGCGGGCGTACGCTTTTAACAATCCGGTGGTACTGGAGGACACTATCTATTTCGGTTCCACCGACGGCAATATCTACGCCCTGGACATTGAGAGCGGCTATATGCGCTGGGTGTATAAAACCACCGGGGCCATCAACTCGGTGCCCTATGCCGACGATTCCCGGGTATACGTCGGCTCGAACGACGGAAGGCTCTATGCCCTTTCTCAAAAGGACGGCTCAAAAGACTGGTCCTTTCAGGCGGACAGTACAATCCAGTCTACCATTATCAAAAACCGGGATTCAATTATGTTTGTAAGCGACGGAGGTCACGTCTATTCGCTGGATCCGGAAACAGGACGGGAGCAGTACACGATTCCGAACCCCATCTGGTTTTACTTTACCTTTCAGGTATACGACAATGTTATCTATTTTGCTCCCGGACCGGTTGACCGCCCCCACAGTATGGGCGCCTGGGACATCGAAAACCGGAGTTATCTGTGGCTTCTCGATACCGCGCTGTTCGACGCGGTGTGGTATTCCTTTCCGGCCATCGAGGGGGACCTTCTCTATTTTTCCACCATGAACCCTCTCCTCGATTCCTGGGAACTGAAGTATTACGCTTTCGACCGGAAGACGGGACGGCAGGTCTGGTCCTATACGGACTATGCGGTGTGGCCCTACGGACAGCCTCTGGACATGCAGCTCCTGTTCGAACAGTATATGCGGCTTCTCGACTACCTCGCGCCTTCCCTTTGGCAGGACCTGGTCATTTATACCAGCGGCGACAGTGTTGTGCGCGCCCTGGACAAAAAAAGCGGGCAGCTGATATGGGAGCACCAGTTCGAGACGATAACGACATCCGCTCCCACGGTAGCGGGAGACTATGTCTACTTTGGAATTGACGGGACCGGGGGGGGACATTTCGGAGAACCCCCGAAAGTCGTCTGCCTTTCGGCTCGGACGGGCAGAAAAATGTGGGAGATGGACATTGACGGACGCCTTTTAAGCGCTCCGGTAATTGCACAGAACTGGATGATTTTCGGTACCGATACAAATCATTTTTATGTTTTGGAGGCATTGTTTTGACGAAAAAAAACAGTAAACAGATCATCGATCTGCGTTCCGACACGGTCACCTTACCCAATGAGAAAATGCGCAAGGCGATGTATGATGCCGAAGTGGGAGATGACGTGCTGCGGGAGGACCCGACGGTCAACAGGCTCGAAGCTTTGTCCGCGGAGGTCCTGGAGAAGGAAGCGGCCCTCTTCGTTCCTTCCGGCACCTTCGGAAATCAGCTTGCCCTGTTTACCCATACGGAGCGGGGAAACGAGGTGATCCTCTCCGAGGAGTCTCACATCGTCGAGCATGAGGCCGGTGCCGCTTCGGTGCTGGCGTCGGTACAGCTGCGGCCGGTGATGCCGGAGAACAGTTTCATTACCTGGGAGGAAATCGAGCCCCGTGTCCGGAAGACCGAAGATATCCATTATCCGAAAACGGGCTGCATCGCCGTTGAAAACGGCCTGTCCAACGGGGACGTTCAGCCGATTACCGGCATGATGGAGAACTACATCGGCGCGCAGGAGTGGGGAATTCCGGTCCACATGGACGGCGCGAGGATTTTCAATGCGGCTATTGCCCTGAAGAACGAACCGGCCGCCTTAGCCGCCTACGCGGACTCGGTAATGTTTTGCCTTTCAAAAGGGCTTGCCGCTCCGGCGGGTTCTATCCTCGCGGGGACCGGGGAATTTATTGAAAAGGCGAGGAGAATCCGAAAAATTATGGGAGGCGGAATGCGGCAGGCCGGTGTTCTTGCCGCTCCGGGTATTATCGCTTTAACCGATATGCGCACCCGTCTCTCGGAGGACCACGCGAATGCCGAAGCGCTGGCCAATATCTTTGCCTCCTACGATGTTCTCGATGTCGACCGGGAACGGGTTAAGATGAACATGGTGTTTTTACGGGTAAAGGGAGAGGAGCACCGGGGGGAACGCTTCGTGGAGCTGCTAGGGGAGGACGGGATCCTGACGTATCCGCCGGAAAACGGGAAACTCCGCTTCGTTACTCATTACGGCATTACCGACGACCACATCCGCTACATCGAAACGTTTCTGCCGTCGATTATTGAAAAGTTATAGCGGGGTTTTCTGCATGAACCGCAGGTAGTCCGAGCGGGTGATGATTCCCACGGGCCTGCCTTCTGCCACCACCGGAAGGTGCCCGATATTGTTTTTGTACAGCAGCTGCTCTATTTCTCTGATGGTGGCGTTCGGTTTGCCGGTAATCAGCTTCCGGGTCATATATGCCTTCACCGGGGCATGCATCTGTCCCGATTTTCTTCCCTTCATAATGTCTTTCAGTGTCATAAATCCCACCAGTTTTCCGCCGCTGTCTACCACGGGGGCCCCCGAGTGGTTTATTTTTTCCAAAAACAGAGAAGCTTCCAGAAGGGTCCATGTATCGAGAATCATCCCGATTCCCGTTGTCATAATCTGATCGGCAATTATCGCGGGGAGCAGGTTTTCATGCAGCCGCTCGAGAAGGTCGCGGAATACCGCTTCTCCTTCAGATTTTTTTATCAGTGCCGAACCGGCTGCGGCGTGTCCTCCTCCTCCGAAATGCTTTAGGGCCTTATGGATATCGATGGTCGGCTTCTGGCTTCTCCCGATGATGATGGTATCGCCCTCCTTTTTAAAGCCGAACACCGCGAAAATGGCGTCGGTGTTTTCCACCTCGAACACCTTTTCAACCACCGCCGCAAGCCCTCCCACCTGTTTGTCAAGCTCGACATAGGTCGCGATAATAAAATGTCCGTGAATGTCCTGATACGACACCCGATTGAGCATTTCATGGAAAAGGGTAATCTGATGATCATCCTTCAATGTTTTTAAAAATTCCTTTACCAGTTTAACCGAGCCGCCCTGCCTAGCTAAGTACGCGGCAACGGAAAAATCCTCCTCCTTGACATTTTCGTGAGTGAAGTTCCCCGTATCGGCGTAAATCCCCGCAAGTCCGATGGTCGCGTCCTCGGGCCCGATGACGGCGGAGCTGCCGATGCAGGAAAGGCCGAGAAGGGTCGTGTTCGACCCGTAATCTTCTCCGTGAAGGACGGCATTGGGAATGTCGCATTTTTCTTCGGTATGATGATCGTAAATGTCGATGCGCGCCGGCGGTGTTTTCATGTGCTCGAAATATTCCTTGACCCTGGCGTAGGTTCTGGTATCGAGGATGATCATGTGTTCCACCGTTGTTTCCCGCAGCTCCTTCGAAAGGACCATATCGAGGTGGTTCTGATATAAATTGAACAGGTACTTTGCCACGGGGTGGATAAATCTGCTGGCTACAAGTGCGTATCCGGGGTGAAGGTAACGGGCTAATACCATGGAGCCGAAGCAGTCGAGGTCCATGTTCGTATGCCCAACGATGATATTCATCCGGCCCGATCCATACCGTAAATATACGGAAAATCCTCACTTAATCAAGTCCTTCTTGCCCTTAGAAAAAAATATGCGTAAAATAGAGGTAATGGGAGATACAAACGAAAACAGCCCCGATATCGGCGGGGAACTATTAGAAGATGTACAAGACCGGCTGAAGGAGCCCGAAATGTATGTCGTGGTCCTGCATAACGACCACTACACGACCATGGATTTTGTGGTAACCGTGTTAGTCGAGGTGTTTCACAAGAGCACGCCCGAGGCGACGAAGATAATGCTCGACGTGCATAAAAAAGGCAAGGGCCTTGTGGGTACTTTCCCGTATGATATTGCCGCGACGAAGGTCGCCCAGGTCCGGGGAATGGCAAAAAAAGCGGAGTATCCGCTGAAATGTACAATTGAAAAGGCATAAAATACAGGAATGAAATACAGAAATGAAAATACATGAAGATGTCCAGGCGGTGTTGAACGCCGCGTATCAGGAAGCGAAACGGAAAAAACACGAATACCTTACTCCGGAGCATGTGCTGTACTCGGCACTTTTTTTCGATGCCCCCCGGCTTATTCTCGAAGAATGCGGCGCCGATCCTGACGAGGTTATCGCGAACATAGAGGACTACCTGAAGGCCCACATTCCCGTTGTGGATACCGATGAACCGGTACAGACAATTATGTTTCAGAAGACCATCGAGCGGGCGGTTTTTCATACCCAAAGTTCCCAGAAGGAAGAGGTGGATCTAGGAGACCTTATCGTTTCAATCTTTCAGGAGGGTGATGCCTTCGGTTCCTACTATTTGAAGAAAGCGGGAATTACCCAGTACAAACTGCTGCAGGCGGTTTCCCACTCGGCCGCTTTGGAACGGGAGGACCTTGAAGACCTTTCCGGTAGCGGTGCGGCCGGTATCGGCGGAGAAGAAGCGGAAGAACGGCAGCGGCAGCAGGGAAAGCAGAAAAAACGGATATCGGCGCTGGAGGCCTTTACCACGGAACTGACCGCTCGTGCCCGGGAGGGTGCCTTGGAGCCCCTTATCGGCAGAGATGATGTTCTCGAACGGACGGTGCAGGTATTGTGCCGGCGGCTGAAAAACAATCCCGTCCTCGTGGGGGACCCGGGTGTTGGAAAAACCGCCCTCGCCGAAGGGCTGGCCCAGAAAATCGCGGATGCCGACGTTCCCGATGTTCTGAAGGATTTTGAAATTTACGCCCTCGATATGGGGGGAATGATTGCCGGAACGCGCTACAGGGGCGATTTCGAAGAGCGGATGAAGCAGGTGCTCGGGGAACTGAAAAAAAAGGAGAAGGTGATCCTTTTTATCGATGAGATCCATACGGTAATCGGGGCGGGGGCGGTATCCGGCGGAACGATGGATGCATCGAACCTGTTAAAGCCGGCCCTGCAGACGGGGAAACTGAGATGCATCGGTTCAACGACCTTCGAGGAGTTTAAAAAATTCTTCGACAAGGACCGCGCCCTTTCCAGACGTTTCCAAAAAATAGAAGTCCTTGAACCTTCGATTGAAGAAACTGAACAAATCTTGGAAGGGATAAAATCGAAATTCGAGGAGTATCATCACGTGCGGTATACTCCCGCGGGGCTGAAAGCGGCGGTGACCCTGTCGGACCAGTATATAACCGAGCGGCATCTGCCGGACAAGGCCATTGACGTCATAGACGAGGCCGGCGCCTACATCCGGATGAAAAACTTCAAAGAGGACCGGGAGGAGCAGGAGCCTATCGAGATATCGGAGGAGATTATCGAAATGGTAATCTCTAAAATAGCGCGTATACCGGAAAAGCGGGTCACAACTGATGAAAAAACGGTCCTGAAGGACTTAGAGGAGCAGCTTCGGAAAGAAGTGTTCGGGCAGGACCCGGCAATTGAAGATGTCGTGCAGGCGGTCAAACGCTCCCGGGCCGGCTTCCGGGAAGCGGACAAACCGGTGGCGTCGTTTCTTTTTATCGGGCCGACGGGTGTTGGAAAAACGGAGCTGGCGCGGCAGCTGGCCGCATCGTTGGGAATTGCCCTCCACCGCTTCGATATGAGTGAGTATCAGGAAAAACATACCGTAGCGCGGCTGATCGGAAGCCCTCCCGGCTATGTGGGCTATGAAGAGGGGGGGCTGCTTACCGATGCAATCCGGAAGACCCCCCACGCCGTGCTGCTCTTAGACGAAATTGAAAAGGCGCATCAGGATGTCTTCAACATCCTGCTGCAGATGATGGACTACGCCACCGTTACCGACAATACCGGCAGGAAGGCGGATTTCCGGAATGTCATTGTCATTATGACATCGAACGCCGGGGCGAGGGAAATCGGCAAGGCACTTATCGGCTTCGGAGAATCGCGGATAGACTCTTCCGCCATGAAGAGCGCGGTGGAAAAGATCTTTACCCCTGAATTCAGAAACCGCCTCGACAAGGTGGTAACGTTCTCCCATCTCGACAAAGAGATCATTCTCATGATTGTGGATAAAGAGCTGAGGAAGTTCCAGCTGCAGTTAGCGGACAAACAGGTCGATTTGACGGTAACCGACGCGTGCCGTAATTTCCTTGCCGAAGAGGGATACTCCGGCGAGTTCGGCGCCAGGAACATCGGACGCATCGTACAGGAAAAGATAAAAACTTTTTTTGTCGATGCCGTGCTTTTCGGAGAGCTTACGGATGGCGGAAAAGCAGTCGCGGACCTGATAGACGGAGATGTGCGGATCAAGGTCGAATCTTGAAGTTTACTCCCTTTCCGTATCTGGACGAAAATGAGTATTTCGAATTTCCCCCGGTGCACACAGGTACTCCCGAGGGTATAGTAGCGACGGGAGGCAACTTGAGCCCCGGAATGCTCATATCGGCGTATTCACAGGGAATTTTTCCGTGGTATTCCGAAAATGAACCGATCCTCTGGTGGTCGCCGGACCCCCGGTTTGTTCTTTTTTTTGAAAACCTGCACATTTCCGCTTCCATGAAAAAACTGATGAAAAAGGACCGGTTCGAGCTGACTTTTGATACGGCTTTTCGGGAAGTCATTACCGCGTGCGGCAGGGCTAAGCGGCCGGGACAGGCGGGGACGTGGATTACGCCGGAAATGATTGAAGGGTACACCGCCCTGCATGAAATCGGGTACGCCCACAGTTTGGAAGTATGGGACCGGGGGGAGCTTGCCGGAGGGCTGTACGGGGTCTCCCTGGGGAGGTGTTTTTTTGGAGAATCGATGTTCACCAAGGTTTCAAACGCTTCGAAAATCGCGTTTATCTGCCTGTCGAAGACCCTCGAAGCGGCGAATTTTCACTTTATCGACAGTCAGGTCTTTAATCCCCATATGGCAAGCCTCGGAGCCGCGGACATACCCCGGGTGCGGTACTTTGAACTCCTTCGGAAGGGACTCGAATATCCTTCCCTTCGGGGAAGGTGGACGGAGCTGACTATTTTGAGGTAAGGATTTCCGTGCCGTTCCAGTCCGCGGGAGGCGGTTCCCGGAGGTAACGGTCGCAGCGGGCGGTGAATATTTCCGCGATATGGTCTTCCGGGAGAAGGCGGAGGACCCGGGCAAACAGCTCTTTTGATGTTTCGAAATCCCGGGCATAGTAGCGTTTAAGAGCTTTATGATGAAACTCCCACGCTTTTTTTTCTTTTTCCGTTAGGGACCTCTTAGCGGTAAAAATTTTTTCGCCCGAAGTTTTCCCTTTTACCACGACCTTGTCCACCAGACGGCAGGGCAGGTCTCCCTTTACTTTTTGATACACGCTTTCCGAAAAAATAACGGTCTGTTTATACGGTTTCGTTAAACCTTCCAGCCGGGAACCAAGGTTTACCATATCGCCGATAATGGTGTAGTCCATTTTTTTCTCACTGCCGATGTTGCCGACGGTAACAATTCCGTAGTTAATTCCGATGCCGGTTAAAAAGGGCGGTTTGCCCGCGGCTTCCTGTTCGCCGTTGAATTGAAGAAGCGCTTCCTGCATTTCAATGGCAGCGTATACGGACTGCAGGGCATCGTCCTTGTGTTTTACCGGCGCGCCGAAAAAGGCCATAATGGCGTCGCCGATATACTTATCGATGACCCCGCCGTGACGCATGATAATCTCCACCATAATTTCAAAGTACCTGTTTAACGCTTCCACCAGTTCGTCCGGCATAAATCCTTCCGAAATGGTTGTAAAACTGCGAATGTCCGAAAAAAGGATTGCAAGTATCCGGTTTTCTCCCACCAGCATTCCTTCGGGGTTGGAAAAAAACTGGTCAATTACGTCGTTCGGGACATATTTCTGGAAGATATTCCGTATTTTATGTTCGTTTTTCTGTGCTAAAACAGCCTGGAATGCAAATTGTTTAATTTGTCCGTAGGCTTTGTCCAGCTGCCGAAGCATAATGTTAAAGGTGTGGGCCAAGTTTCCAATTTCATCCTGATACTGCACCTCTACCCGTTTTGAAAGGTCGTTGCTTTCGATAATCTGCCGCATTGTTTTTACAACCCGTTCGATGGGTTTTGTCAGGTATCCCGCGAAAATCAGCAGCATAATGAGAGAAACGAATATGGAGGCGCCGAGAATAATTCCGCTCTGGGTGGTTATTTGGGTCACTTCGGTATAAAAGGCGCTCCGTTCTTCGGTAATGAAAAAACTCCATCCAAAGGGCCGGTAATAAAAGACATCACCAACCCTGTCCTTGCCGTCCAGCTTGAATTCGATCCAGCCCGACTGTCTGTTTGTAACGGCCCGGACCAATACCGCCTGTTCCTCTTCTCCCGGGCCTATCTTCTGGGTGGAAAATGTAATTTCCCCGCCTTCGTTTACCGCGAAAATTACTTCCGAGGGGCTGCGTGTCAGGGTTGACGCGTAGGACGCAACGGCCTTTTTCGTAACTTCCACATACTCTTCCCGGTCCGACAGGTTGTTGGCCACTAAGAGGTTCCACTGATTATCGGTGTATTTCTGCAGTTCCTGGGACTTGAATCCTAAAAACTGCATTGCAATCCGGGTCAGGCCGCTCCGTGCGTTCAGGGAGGATACGGTGCCTGTAATAACGAGGGAGGCAATAATCAACGGTAAAACGATAAGGATAATTTTGGCGCGAATATTCATATGTCTTACCATGAGAATCGGCAGGAATGAGTTCCCTATTAATAGTATAATGTCTTCTGCCGATAGTAAGAGTGGAAAAAACTATATGTCCGACGCAGAAGACCGCAACAGCCCTCTTCCGGAAAGCCCCGGGGCCGATGAATTTCTCATTACCGACGATACAAAAATTTCCGAGGAAGACAGGAACGAGATACTCTCTCAGATCGAAACGGTAGTTGAGAAAAACCAGATCCCGATAACCGACGAACTGTTCAAACTTCATCCGAAAAAAAAAGGGGCCCTGTTTCCCGTATTGCTCAATATTGTAACCCTTCTGTTGGTAGCGGGAGGGGTCCTTTTTATGTTCCGGTTTTTCCAGGCCCGTCAGGAGTCACTTTCCATGGAAACCCAGGCCTATCTTTCCACGGAAGGGAAGCTGATTGAAGAGTTGAGAAAGGAATCTGAAGAGGCCCTGTCCGCGAAAGAGCAGGAAATAAACAAGATCCAGAATGAACTCGCGGAGCTGGACAGGCAGAGCCGGGACCTGCAGCAGAACATGGAAGAAAATATCCGGATGCGGGAGCAAGAACTCCGGGAGGAGCTGGAATCGGAACTTGCCGCGGAGCGGGAGCGGCTGCAGGGTGAGGGAGTTTCCCAGCAGGAAATTGAAGCACAGCTGGAAGCATTGGAGGCCCGGCGCAGGGAAGAATTTAACCGGCAAATTGCGGAATACCGGGACGAAGCTCAGGCCGAACTGGCGCAAAAGGAAGCGGAACTTACCGAAGCGCGGAAGATGGCCGAACAGATCCTGGAACAGGCCAACGAAGAGCGGGCGCGGCTGGCGGAGGAAACCAGGCAGCGGGAGGCGGAGCTGCGGCGGCAGTTTGAAGAAGAACGGGAAGCGTTGGAGTCGAGGTCTTCCGAAGCGGAGACAAAGCTTAGGGAATTGGCGGAGATCCGGGAGCGGGAAATACTAATTAACGACCAGATTATCGGGTCCTACGCGGAAATTATAGACGATATTCAGGCGGGAAATGTCGAAGCGGCGGGGAATTCCCTGGAGGAGTTGAAGCGGTTCATCCAGGACCCCGCCATTCAAACGCTTCCCTCAATTGCCAACCGGAAAAATGTTGAATTATTTATCATCAATAACATGAAAGAAACCCTCGAGACAAAGGCGGGCGGTGGCGGAGCGGAAACAAAGTCTCTCTTAGAAGCGGCGAACCTTGTCGTTACCGCCCGGAGCCTCGCCGCGCGGGCGGATGAGGCCGCTCAAGCCGGGGATGCGGGTGAGGCAAAACGGCTGTACACTCAGGCATTAGAGGCCGTTCCGGTTCTGAACCGGGCTTTTCGCTCCATTCGGAATATCGAGGAAAATCAGACCGCCGGAGCAATACGGGGTATTGTCGACGAGGCCCGCCGAATATTGGAAGAGGGGAACCGGGAGGAGGCCCTGCAGCTTTTCCGGCAGGCGGCGCTGATGAGCGCCGGAGCGAACGAACGGCTTGCCGCGGACGCGGTAACCGGATTGGAACGGGTGTATAGTCTCGACAACAGGGATGATATCCGGGAGCGGGAAGAAACGATCGATGTGCAGGAACAGGCAATTATGCAGCTCGAGGCAGCCGTCGAGGAACGGGAAAATACCATCGATGAACAGGCGGAAGCGATTGCGCTGCGGGAAAACATTGTGGCCCGCAGGGACGAAACCATCGAAGAACAGCTGCTGCGGATCGCGGAGTATGAACGTGAAGGTGAAAATTTACAGGCCCGTATTGAAGAGCAGGAAAATGAACTGGCGGCACTCCGGGAGAGCCTGGAAGATGTTGAGGAACTGACGGCGGAAAACACCGAACTTAAGGGCCTTGCGGATACGATTAAAGAGAAGGACGGCGAGATAGCGGAACTCCGGAAGCAGCTGGCCTCTCTGTCGGAACGGGACGAGCCGCGGCAGGGTGAGATCAGCGGCGCCGACGCCGCCCGCTTGGCGGTGGAAGCGAAAGAAACGGCGTATCAGGAAATTCTGGACTTTGTAGGCTATCTGTTAGGCGACAAGCCCGCCCGGTTCAAGCGGGAAATAGAAGAAAAGGCCGATGCCGATGTCATGTACCGGAACATTATCGAGTCGATACAGGAATTGGCGGAATCGACGGTGGCGCCGGAGGAACTGGTTGCTACGGTGGAGATGAAACTGATCGGCACTATTGCATCGGTAACGGCCGGCAGGGTGGTCATCGAATCGCTTTTAAACATTCCCGTCCCGGAGGGGTCCCGTATCCTTATCAAGCGGCGCACCTCCTCGGGAGAGGTCCCAATTGCCGACGGAGAAGTATACGATGTGGCGGCGGGCCGCATCTCCGCGAAAATTATCGACAGGATAAGCGCCACCCGTTCCCCGATGGTTATGGACTTGGTTTACATGGAAGTGGAACAATAGAAAAAGCCGTCCCGCCCCCGTGGGGACCGGACGGCCTTCGTAAACATAACGGAACGTTATCCGGCCTTTACCGCGATCTTTTTCGGTTTTTCCGCTTCTTTCAGGTGCAGCGTTACCGTCAGTAATCCGTTATCGAGGCTCGCTTCGATTTTATTCCGGTCAATAGTATCGTCAATGGTGTAAATCTGGTAGTAATCGCCGTACCTCCGTTCCCGGATAACGTAGGTCCCTTCAATTTCCGGTTCTTCACGCTTCCCGAAAATTTCAAGCTGATTGTTGTCCACGTTTATATCCAAATTGTCCTTCGTTACACCCGGCATCTCGAGTTTTACGAGAATTCTTCCGTCATCTTCGCACACGGAACTCCGGGAGCGTAACCTCAATCGTTTTTCTTTTTCCTGTTCCTGCTTTTGAACTTCCTTTCCGGCCATACCGTACCTCCTTATCTTAATTTGCCTTAATGCTGATCTGTTTCGGCTTCACCTCTTCCCGCTTAGGAAGGGTTACCTTTAAAACACCGTCTTTGAAACTCGCCTCGACTTTAGAACTGTCGACCGAAGAGGGGAGGGACAGGGTCCGCTGGAATGAACCTTCCCAGGTCTCTTTTTTATAGACTTTTTTCTTTTCCCCTGTTTCTTCCGCCGCCTTTTCGCCTTTAATGGTTAGTACGTCCTGGGCGACGGAAATGTCCAGCTCCTCCAGCTTCACGCCCGGAAGGTCGCACAGTACGGTAAAACCGTCCTTGTCTTCCACCACATCGATAGCGGGAGAAACCATGCGGTCGAAAATTCCCTGATTAACCGGATTCCGGTTATAACTGAAGACCCGGTTAATCTCATCCTGCAGCTGATCGAACTCGGCAAGCGGATTGAAAACATCATTTTTCCAACGTATTAAAGCCATATTCTACCTCCTTGGCAGTATTGATTTTCTATCAATAAATTAGCAAAAAACGTGCCAAAAATATAATTTGTTGTAATATAACAAATTAACCATAACTTGCGATACCAGTGGAAGGAAGAGGAGAGAGTCTTGAGGAAATTTGCAACAAAATAAAATTTATGACCTATGCTATTGTGTCAAAATGACCCAATCCGTGGAGGGTGTATTGATTCATTGGCTGTAACTAGGTATATTCGATACGGGGAGAAAAACAATGTCCTATAGAAATTATGTAACCGGACGGGAGCAGGCGGGCACCGTCAGCTCCGCGGCAGTCGGAAGCATTTTACGGAATGTGTACCTCTGGATGACCGGGGGGCTGGCCCTTACAGCTGTTGTCTCGCTCCTTGTCGCGCGCAGTGATACCCTGCTGTCCGCATTGGTTTCAAACCGCGTGCTTTTTATTTTGCTCTTTATCGCTGAAATCGGACTGGTGATCTACCTTTCCGCCCGAATCCGCGTTATGAAACCGGGGGCGGCGGTGCTCGGGTTTATAACCTATGCGGTGCTAAACGGTATTACTCTTTCACTTGTTCTGCTTGCCTATACCGGTGTAACCATTGCCGCCGCGTTTTTTGTAACGGCAGGGACCTTTGCCGGAATGAGCATATACGGAAGCCTGACCAAACGGGACCTGTCGAAAATCGGGTCGTTCCTGATGATGGGGCTGATCGGCATTATTATCGCGTCGGTGGTGAATTTATTTCTGCGCAGCAGCGCACTTTACTACGGGGTTTCTTACATCGGAGTATTCATCTTTTTAGGACTGACTGCCTGGGACACCCAAGTCATTAAGCGATGGAGCAGCAGTGCAAGCGGCGGGATATCGGAAGGCGATTATGTCAAACTGTCAATTCTCGGCGCTCTGAAACTGTATCTCGATTTTATCAATCTGTTTCTGTTTTTCCTTCGAATATTCGGGCGGCGAAGTTAGTGTCTTTGGAAACGGTTATTCAGACGCAGGGACTGCGAAAAGAGTACGGCGGACGTATTGCCCTGCGGCCTTTTCATTTACAGGTGCCAAAGCACTCGGTTTTCGGTTTTTTAGGTCCGAACGGCGCCGGCAAAACGACGTTTATGAAACTGCTGATGGGGCTGCTCGAACCCGATGAGGGAAGGGCGGAGGTCCTGGGGCTGGATGTACGGACCGAGGGGATCGAGATGAAGATGCGGGTGGGCTATCTGCCGCAGGAACTCCACTTCTATGAAGGAATGACGGCCCGCGAGATTCTGACCTTTTCCGCCGGATTGTATCTGAAAGGTCCCGCCGAGATCATTACAAAGCGTGTCGGGGAAATGCTCGAGCAGTCCGGCCTGGCTGAACTCGCGGACCGCAGGGCCGGAGGGTTTTCCCGGGGGGAAAAACAGCGCCTCGGTATCGCCCAGGCCCAGGTCCACGATCCGGAACTTTTAATTTTAGACGAGCCTGCAGCCAACCTCGATCCTTTGGGGCGGAAACAGGTATTTTCCTATTTGGAAAGCCTTAGGAAACGGACTACCATTTTTTTCTCCACCCATATTCTCCACGATGTCGAAAGGATCTGCGACCGGGTGGCGGTGCTGCACCGGGGCAGTTTGGCCCTGGAGGGTGAACTGGAAAACCTGCTTTCCGAAAAAACGGCACCGGCGTATACGCTTCTTCTAGAAGGGAATCGCCCCGGCCTCGATTCGGCGGAGAAAGTATGCAGGCTGCAGCCCTGGGCCGAGTCGGTGTACCGGGAGAAACAGCATGAAACGGAAAGCGGGACTGCCGAAAAGTGGACGGTGTCGGTATCGGATGAGAACGCCGCGAAAAAGCGGCTGCTCCGCTGTATTTTGGAGCTGGATGACGTGCATATCCTCGGTTTCACGAAACGGAAACGGGGCCTTGAAGATTTGTTCGAAGAAATTGTAACTGCCGGGGAGGTGGGCCGGAATGACGGTTGAGTTTACAAAGGACCTCGGATGGCGGACCGGCTTCCGGCAGCTGTTCCGAAACGAATGCGGAAGGTGGTGGCGTTCACCGGCGTGGTGGGTACATTTACTTCTGTGGAGTGTGCTCTTAAACGGAATGACGGCTCTTCCCCTCTGGAGGAGGGGAATGGCCGCCGGGGTCGACCCGCTGGGATATTACACCCTCTTTGCCGGTTTGTTTCCCGTCATTGTCGGCGTTATTATTATGCAGAATTTGACAATTGGAGAGAGGTTAAACGGCACCGCCGCGTGGGTCCTCTCGAAACCGGTTGCGCCGGAGTCGTTTGTACTGGCAAAATTCGCGGGCGCGGCGGTCAACCTTTCCGTCCCGATGATTATCCTCCCCTCCCTGCTTGCCGGGGTGCAGGTGTCCTTAGCGGAATCCTCGATGCTGTTTTCCCCCTCCTTTTTTGCCGGCATCGGACTGCTGCTGCTTCATCTTTTATTTTACCTGGCCTTGACGGCCATGCTGGGGGTGTTTTTCTCCAGGCGCGGGCCGGTTATTATCATACCCCTCGGCTTGGCATTCATTCAGCAGTATCTTATCAGGGGAATACCCTTTTTGGGGGAACTGCTGCCCCGCTACCTTGCCATGCCCCATGAGGAAATCGGACGCAGCCTGAGCGAAACACTAATGCGGGGAGGGGAGCTGTATTCGTACAAGGCCGTAACCAGTACGGCAGTGCTTATTGTCGTGTTTATAGGGCTTGCCGCGGAGCGGCTGAAACACCGGGAGCTTTAGGCGGTTTCCACAAAGTGGGGACACACATAAATAACGAGTTCCATCTGTTTTTTTTCACCACCGGCTATGGGCGCGACCGATTTTTCTATCTCCTTCCGGATTGTACAGCGGGGCAGTTTTCTGCACAGCGGGCAGGCCCCGGTCCCCCGGGGACTGAATGCCATTTCCATCAGGACCCCTCGAGTCCCATAATTTTTCCGACCCGTCGTTCATGCCTGTCCGTACCGGCGAAGCCGGTGTCGATAAACACATCGAGCATCAGTTCGACCGGAACGCTGTATTCAACTCTCCCGCCGAAGGCGAGAAAATTCGCGTTATTGTGGGCCTTCGCCATTTCCGCCGTGAACACATCATGAATGAGGGCGCAGCGGATCCCCTTCATCTTGTTTGCCGCCATGGAAATTCCGATACCCGTGCCGCAGCAGACAATCCCGAACTCATAACCGCCGTTTTTGTATTCATTGCAGGTCAGTTCCGCCATATCGGGATAATCGGCCGCGTCTTCCGTATCGATGCCCATATTGGTTACCTCATACCCCCTCTTTTGAAGGTGCAGAGAAATTCGATGTTTCAATTCCACCGCCCCGTGGTCATTTCCTATTACAATTCGTTTCATATAACTAACTCCGGTTGTATTGTACCCGTTTTTTTTTATGAATATCAATACAATGAACCGATTGACTTCCCGGTTTTTGGAAATTATATTCAGTACTGAGGTATTGATGGCACAATTTTCCGCGGCATCCGTCGGGAGGCTCGATAGAAAGGTCTTGGTAAAAGATTTTTTACTGTTTTCTCTTCCCGCTCTTGTTATTATCTTACTTGTGGTTTTCCTGTATTACCGGACCTACACCGCCTCTATCGATTTTGTAATTGAGCAGAATGAAAAACAAAACATCGAACTTCAGGCCCGCTCTATCCACAACCAGTTTCACCCCCTTCTCCGGGATCTTGCCTATCTTTCCGGCGTTGAAAATTTGCTGAATATACAAGCCGGGGAGTACGGCCTCGAAGAAGTCCCGCGGCTTGCGGGAATATATACGTCCTTTATTCGGCGGAAAGAGGAATATAATCAGGTCCGTTTTATCGACCGGGAAGGGAATGAGGTCCTCCGTGTTGTAAGCGGCGGCGGCGTTCGGGCAGTTTTTCCCGACAAACCGATGAACAGAAAGAAAACGGACTATTTTCTCGAGACCGCCGCATTGGAAGAAGGAATGATGTATGTTTCTCCCGTCGAAGCGGACACGGAACACGGGGAAACGAACGAACTTCCCCGGCCGGTTATACGGCTGGCGGCTCCCGTGTACAATTCCGGAAAGCTGCTGGGTATTGTCGTCCTCGATTACAACGCCCGGAATATCTTTGATGAGGTCCG
>CAZSGZ010000003.1:7798-41050 GCA_964606455.1 uncultured Spirochaetales bacterium | reverse complement strand
ATGATAAGAGGAGACAGAGCAAAAGGATTCAACCCGATTTTTTTTGCCAGCTCCTTATTGATATAGGGGGAATTCTCCGGATCGGCAATATTATAGGCCTCCTTCCGGAGAGCGGCCCGTGCCGTTAACCCCGCGTCGTCTTCAAGCGGCATGGTTACCGACAGATTGCCGCTTTCAGGGCCCCTTGTTTTCGTTTTGTAGAGGTGGAGATATTCATTTTTAATATTTACATAGAGCAGGGCCCGGTCGAGCTGCAGATAATCGACAAGCTGATTGAGGATATAATCCACCACATCCGAAACAGTCCGGTAGGCGTTTAACGCTTCACTTGTCCGGTACAGCAGGAGCATTGTTTTATTTTTCCGGGCCAGGACCGAATTCGATTCCCGCAGTCTGAGTTGACGGGAATGGAGTAAATTCGACAGGTAGGATGCCAACGCCGCGAATGCGAAAAAAGAAAAAATTGAAAAACTCCAGGAAAGAATAATGTAGGAATTATTCCGCTCCAAACCGGAAAAGGGACTGAAAAAATCCTGGTTCGGTACAATCCCTCGATTAATTCCCACAATAATGAGGGTAAACAATCCGGAACAGAGGCCGGAAATGATATAGGCGGTTTTTCCGGTAACAATAATCGCGGCGGAAAAGATCACTAAAAAATAGAGAAAGGTAAAGGGACTGGTTATACCGCCGGTTTTGTAAATTGTCAACGAATAGTGCACCACATCGATAATCAGCTGAAAAAGGACAAGCGGTCCGATATTTTGAATTTTTCGGACTAAAACGGCATAGGCAATGTTCATGACAAGAATAACGGCGAGGTTGAGCCCGTTTACAATCAGCTGATTTTCGGAGAGAAAATTCGATTTCGTTAATCCGAAAGCTCCGGCAATGATAATGATGATAAAAATACTGGGACTGACAAACCAGCGAATCCGGATAATGAGCCGTAAATTCTTGAGTATCTCTTCCTTCGGGTCCTGAAACGTAAAGGATTCACCTAAAAAACTAAAAGGATCGGTCATACATCTTCCATTTACTTGATATTTTCACCATCAACGGACACAATGTGCGGGTGAAAAAGGTGAAGGTTGTAGACATTGCCGCGTTCATACTTGTATGTGTAAGTATCGGCATTTTTTCATATTTCGCTTACACTACACAGGGGGACAATGCGGTTATTCGCATAAAAACCGAGTCCGCTGATTTTGTATATCCCATCGATACGGAGGGAACTTTTCACTTTCACGGTCCCCTAGGGGACACCGTTGTGGTAATTGAAAACGAATCGGTACGGGTCGTTTCATCACCCTGTCCCGAAAAAATCTGTATCGCTTCGAGTCCGATCGCGCGCCCCGGCACATGGCTGGCCTGCCTGCCGAACCGAATATTTATCAGAATTGAAGGAAAAGATGAGGAAGAAGTTGACGCGGGAACATTCTAAACAGATCGAACTTCTTGCCCTTCTCGGGGCCTTTTCTCTCTTTCTTTCCACCATCGAATTTATCATCCCGAAACCTCTGCCCTTTATCCGTTTAGGCCTGGCAAACCTGCCGATATTGATTTCTCTCGAAGTGTTCGCACCCCGGCTTACCCTGCTTCTGGTCCTCGTAAAGGTTATCGGGCAGGGGCTTATCAACGGTACGATGTTTTCCTATACGTTCCTTTTTTCAGCCGCAGGCTCCTTCGCGGCGGGCATAACGATGATTGGATTGAAAAAAATCGGAAAGCGGCATGTTTCCCTTGTCGGAATCAGTATCGCCGGGGCCTTTACCAGTAACGCCGTCCAGCTTTTCATTGCCAGGGCCTTGATAATCGGGCAGGGTGCCTTACTGATTGCTCCTCCGTTTCTGGCAATCGGCCTCATCTCCTCCATTGCCCTGGGAGTGTTCGCGAACCGCTTCTGCAGGCAGTCCGAATGGTTTTCCGCCGTAAAACGGGACTCGGGGCGGCCGCCGTGACATTTCGAATTTCATCCGCCGCCCTCATCGTTACGGGTATAGCGGCAATTCCCGCCTTTTTATTTCAGAACAGCCTGCTGTTTCAGATTGTCCAGGTATGCAGCTTTTTTATCGCCGCGGCCCTTTCGGGGAAAAAAATACGGGCCCTCCCCCCCATTATCATGCTCGTCTCCATAACCCTGCTCAATCTCTTTACGCCAATTGGAAGGGTCCTTGTTTCTTTCCGCCGGATATCCGTTACAGCAGGGGCGCTGCGATTGGGAATTCACAAGGCCCTTACCCTCATCGGGCTTATATATCTTTCCCGTGCCACCGTCCGGTCCGATTTGTCGCTGCCGGGCCGGTTCGGCTCGATTATTGCCAGGACTTTTTATTATTTCGATCAAGTGAACGAGGCGTGGAGGACCATACCGAAGCAGCCGGTCATCAAACGCCTCGACGCGCTTCTGTTCCATATTTACGCGGACAGACCGGAAAGCCGCGGACAGCCCTCCGGGGGAAAACGGACAACGACCCTGCCGGGGTACTGTCTCCTCGTTTTATTCCTCGCGGTACAGTGGGGGCTGTTTTCCCTGCAGTTTATTGTTGCCTGGGACCTGCTGCTTCATAGGACGTAACGGGATAATCCGCGTCGCTCTGTACATACTGTTCCCGCAGCCCCTCCGTTACGTAAACCTCCTTGTCTTTCGTAACAAAGACAGCCTCGAGCTCCCGTTTTTCCGTAACGAAGGAAAAACCCTTTTCCAATCCCATTACAAAAACCGCGGTAGAATACCCGTCCGCATGGGCACCGGTTTGTGCAACAATTGAAACGCTTTCCAATCCATTCCGTACCGGGTAACCGGCAGCGGGATCGAGAATATGATGATACCGGATACCGTCCCGAACAAAATACCGTTCGTAGGTCCCCGAACTGACGACCGCTCCCTGTTCCAGTTGAACAATGCCGAAGTATTTTCCCCTGCTGTCGTCGGGCTGCTGAATACCGATGCGCCAGGGATCTTTCCCCTGTTTTCTCCCGAAAACAACAATATTGCCGCCGAAATCGATAATCCCCCGAGAAACTTCCGCGTCCCGCAGCAAACGGACCGCTTCATCAGCCGCAAAGCCCTTTGCAATAGCACCGAGATCTATTTTCATTCCCTTCTTCGGCAAAAATACCGTCTTTGCCCGGGAATCGAGTTCTACCTTGTTATAGTCCACCAGAGACAGCAGCGTTTCGACAGTCTGTTCCGAAGGAACGTGTGCTCCCTCCGTACCGATACCCCATTCTCCAACAAGAGGACCCACCGTAATATCCAGGGCCCCCTCTGTTTCCCCGGCAATACGCAGTGCTTCTTCAATAAGCCCGTACGTTTCATCCGACACGGAAACCGCCTTCACTCCCGCGTTCCTGTTTATCTCCGATACTTCACTTGCAGGCACCGCGACACTCATTTTCCGTTCTATTTCCCGCACTCTGGTAAACACGTCTTCAAATAATGAATTCGGATAGCCGGAAAAGAGGGTAACACTGCAGGTAGTCCCTAAAAGAAACGCTGTCTCCGTTTTCGGACCATTTGCGGTGCAGCTTCCTGCTAATACCAGCAGGCATATTAGAATAATCTTGATTAAATTGGATCTTTTCGTTATCATATTAGTCATAAATATGTAGCATAAAAACTTCTTCATTTCAATCTTCAAGGGAGCTGTAATGGAACATGGAAAAAATATCGTAATACTCGGCGGCGGATACGGCGGAATTGAAGCCGCTAAACAATTTCATAAAAAATATAAGAAAAATAAGGAAATCAATATAACCCTAATAGATAAAAATCCGTACCATACCCTCATGACGGAGCTGCATGAGGTTGCCGGATCCAGGGTCGACCCCGAGTCCGTTCAGGTAAGTTATGAAAAAATCTTCGGGGGGAAACAGGTCAACGTTATCCATGATACCGTAACGGACATCGATTTTAACGCTAATAAACTGCTTTCCGAAACCGATGAATACCCCTACGATTACCTTGTCCTCGGGGTGGGAGCTGAACCGGAATATTACGGTATTGCGGGAGTTAAGGAACATTCTTTCAAATTATGGTCATTGGATGACGCCCTAAAGCTGCGCCGCCACATCAATGATCAATTCCGCCACGCGGCCGGAGAGCGTGATTCCAAAAAACGAAAAAAGATGCTTACTTTTGCCGTTGCAGGTGCCGGATTTACGGGAATTGAAATGGCCGGCGAAATTATTGAACATAAGCAGACCCTGTGCCGGCAGTATCATATTGACGAAGACGATGTCCGGATCATCGTTATCGAAGCGATGGAGGAAATTCTTCCAATTCTCCCGGAAAAGCTGCGGAAAAAAGCAGCGAAGTACCTTGAGAAAAAAGGCGCTGAAATATTACTACAATCGCCTATTACCGAGGCCGGAAAGGACTATGTGGAAATAAAGGGTGAGAACAAAATACCGACGGAAACCCTTATTTGGACGGCCGGTGTAATGGGATGTGAGTTCGCCGGAAACCTTTCATTGACGAAAGGAAAATGTTCCAACAAAAAATGTCCGCATGCCACGAAATTCGGGACCTGCGGAAAGCCCGCCTGTGAGTTTGCAAAAGGACACCGGTATGTGGACGGCAAGCGGGGACGGCTGCTTGCAAACGAATATCTGCAGTCCGTTGACCGGGAAAATGTCTATATTGTGGGCGATGTTCTGTGGCTTATGGAAAAACGGATGGTGGTCCCGCAGATTGTCGAAACGGCACTGCAGACGGCGGAAACAGCCGCGAACAATATTATCGCTGATATCGAAAACAAGGAAAAGGAGAAATTCGAATCTAATTATCATGGTTTCATGGTATCCCTCGGCGGCAAATACGGGGTCGCGCATGTAGCCGGTATTTCCCTGACCGGTATTTTCGCGATGGCTTCGAAACACCTTATCAATCTTCACTATCTATTCGGTTTAGCAGGGATAAATGCCGTATGGAACTATATAAAACATGAGTTTTTAACCATAAAAAACAAACGGTCCTTTGTCGGGGGCCAGTTATCGGCAAATATTAAAATGCACTGGGTCCTGCCGCTGCGGCTGTTTGTCGGGGCAAAATGGCTGATCGAAGGTATAAGCAAAATACTCGACGGATGGCTGAAAAAAGGCAACGTTTATATTATTCAAACCGCCGCGGCAAGCAGTGCCTCCCCCGCGGAAGGCGCCGCGGAACAGTCATGGGAAACGGTACAGCCCCTTATTGAAAATCCTACGGGCATCTATCTGTGGATCGAACGCACTTTTCTTCAGCATATTCCAATGTTCTTCCAGTCCGTTGTAGTTCTGGCGGAAATAGGCATCGGGCTGGCTCTTATCGGCGGATTATTCACCTTTCTTGCCTCGGGTGCCTCGATTGTTCTCGGTATTATGTTCATTCTCTCCGCGATGGCGGGACAGGAAATACTCTGGTATATCGCGGCGGCAATCGTTCTCTTAGGGGGTGCCGGGAAAGGGTTCGGACTGGACCATTGGGTCATGCCGGCGATTAAAAAATGGTGGAACGGTACCCGTTTTGCAAAACGGACCTATTTGTACGTCGATGAGCCGACGGACAGGAAAAAGAAAAGACGGAAGAGCTGATGCGCGATCTATGGGAATCATCATTCCTGAAGGATGATTACAGACAAATTCAGCAAATTATCGGTGATACGATAAACAGCAGCAATCCGGTCATCCGGGAACCGCTGCAAAACCTCGTATCACAAAAGGGGAAACTCCTGCGGCCGATGCTGGTGGTACTGGCATCCCGCTTCGGTTCCCCGGATAAAAGCGGCGCGAAGCAAAAAATTCACAATATCGCGGCGGCAATAGAAATCCTGCACTTAGCGACCCTCGTCCATGATGATGTTATTGACGACAGTCCCGTTAGGCGCGGCACACCGACGCTGCATACGCAAATCGGAAAAAAACAGGCCATTCTCATCGGCGATTACCTCTTCAGTCAGTGTTTCAGCCTTGTTGCCGAACACGCGAATCTGGAAAATTCAAAACTTCTCGCGCGGGTGGTCTCGAGCATCTGCAGCAGTGAAATAAGTCAAACCGAAGATTCCTTCTCCTTTAAAACCAGTGTCCGGCGCTACAACAGAAGGATTGCCGGTAAAACCGCGGCCCTGTTTGCAATCAGCTGTTTTGTCGGCGCCTCTGAAAGCGGTTCTAAAAAACCGGTATGCGCGCTTTTCAGCAGGATCGGATACAATCTTGGAATGGGCTTTCAGATCAAAGACGATATCCTCGACTATACCGGAGACAGGAACAAGCTCGGCAAACCCGTCGGCTCGGACCTGCGGGAGGGGATCGCTACACTGCCCCTTATCTACGCTCTTCAGTCGGACAGCGGCAGACTGTACCAGCTTCTGAAAGCCCCCCCCTTAGCCGACGGGGAGATTGGGAATGTCATCAGCCTCGTTGTAGAAAACGGAGGGATTGAAAAGGCGGAGGAGCAGGCCGCTCTCTATACGGAACGGGCCTATCAGGCAATCGCGAAACTCCCCGATACCGAATCCGCGAAACTTCTGCATACCACCATCGACAGACTGCTGTTTCGTTCGTATTAATTACTCATCCGGCGCTACAACCCGGATATGCAGTTCCTCCAGCTGCTTCCGGTACACACGCTGGGGAGCATTCATCATCAAGTCCTGGGCTTTCTGGTTCATCGGAAATGCAACCACTTCCCGGAGGTTTTCCTCTTCCCGGAGCAGCATAATAATCCGGTCCAGACCCGGGGCGATACCGCCGTGGGGAGGCGCGCCCATTTTAAACGCATTGATCATGCCGTGAAATTTTTCATCCACTTCTTCCCGAGGATATCCGGCGATTTCGAAGGCTTTATACATAATATCCGGCCGATGGTTTCGCACCGCGCCGCTGGACAATTCCTCGCCGTTGCAGACGATGTCGTACTGATATGCGAGCACCGACAGAGGGTCTTCCGTTTCCAAGGCTTCCAAACCGCCCTGGGGCATGGAAAAGGGATTGTGCGAGAACGATACCGCCTTCGCCTCCTCACTCCACTCAAACATGGGGAAATCAACAATCCAGCAAAACCGGAACACCTCTTTTTCGAGCAAATCGAGCTCTCTGCCCAGATGCAGCCGTACGTCCCCGGCTATCCGCGCCGCTTCCTTCTCCGGAGCACAGACAAAAAAGACCACATCACCCTCTTCGGCGGCACAGGCGTCGGCTATGCTTTTTATCCGTTCTTCCGAGAGAAACTTGGCAATCGGGCTTTTCACCTCTCCGCCGGCCCAGGTAATGTAGGCAAGTCCCTTTGAGCCCACCGATTGGGCATAGGCAATCATCCCGTCGAAAAAGCTTCTGGGTTTGTCGGCTATATTTTTCACCGGTACGGCCCGGACAACACCGCCTTTTGCAACGGTCCTGCTGAAGGCCTGAAAGTCGGAACCGGCAAATGCTTCCGTTACGTCTCTGATCACGATGGGGTTGCGCAGGTCCGGTTTATCGCTCCCGTACTTCAGCATCGCCTCTTTGTAGGGGATGCGGAGGAAGGGGGCGGAATCGATCGACCTTTCGGAAAACTCATTGAAAATGGCGGTCAAGAGTTTTTCCACGGCTGCAAAGATGTCTTCCTGAGTCGCGAACGCCATTTCGATGTCGATCTGGTAAAACTCGCCGGGACTTCTGTTTGCCCGGGCGTCCTCGTCACGGAAACAGGGGGCTATTTGAAAATACCTGTCGAAGCCGGAAACCATCAGCAGCTGCTTGAACTGCTGCGGGGCCTGGGGGAGGGCGTAAAACGACCCCGGATGCAGCCTGGAGGGTACGAGATAATCCCGCGCGCCCTCGGGACTCGAAGCGGTCAAAATCGGTGTCTGCAGATCGAGAAAATCCATTTCCGTCATAATTTCGCGGACCCGGGAAATGACCTTCGACCGAAAAACGATGTTTTCATGGGGCCTGCTGCGTCTGAGATCTACAAACCGGTATTTTAACCGGAGTTCCTCCGGCTCTTTGTCTTCGGGGAAGACACTGAAGGGAAGATGCTCGCACGCGCCGAGGACTTCGTAGGACCCGATAACGACCTCGACTTCACCCGTCTCGAGCCGTGGATTGACTGTCTCCGCATCCCGAAGCACGACGGTGCCGTCGATCCGCAGTACCGTCTCTTTCGGGAGATGGGAAATTGTTTCGTGAAAATCGGAACCGGGATGGCTTACCACCTGGGTAATGCCGTAATGGTCCCGCAGATCGATGAACAGCACGCCGCCGTGGTCCCGTTTGTTGTGGATCCAGCCCGACAATCGTACCGTTTTCTCTACGTCACTGCTTCGCAACTCGCTGCATCGATGAGTTCTATACTGATGCATTGTTTCCGCCTTATGATATGTTTAATTTCTTCCCTAGTATTTCCCGGGCCAGCCGCGGGTCCGCCTTCCCGGCGGAAACCTTCATCACCTGACCGACAAGAAACCCCATTGGCTTCAGGTCCCCGTTTACAATCTGCTCCACCGCTCCGGCCTGGTTCGACAACACGGTGTCGACGATTTTTTCCAGCTCTCCGCTGTCCTGTATCTGCTCCCAGCCGTTTTCCCGCATCAGCGTTACCGGGTCCTTGTCCTCGGAAAAGAGTAATTCTATCATCTGTTTTCCGATTTTACTATTGATTTTTCCTTCCGCTATCAGCAGCGTGAATTCCGCGAACCGCTTCGGCGAAAGACAGGAACCGGTAATCTGTATTCCGTCCCGGTTGCATATTTTCTGAATATCCGCGCCGAGCCAGGCAGCGGCGGTTTTCGGATCGCCGCCGTTTTTCACCGCCTCTTCAAAAAAATCCGCCGTTTCAAGTTCCTCGCAAATAAACGAGACGTGTTCCTCCGGAAGACCGTATCGTGACATCAGCCGTTCACGTCTGAGGTGGGGAAGCTCGACCAGGCGGGACTCGACCTTTTCGAAAAAGGCGGGATCCGCCCTGAAGGGAGGCAGGTCAGGTTCGGGAAAATACCGATAGTCCCGGGCGTTTTCCTTCGACCGCATCGATTCGGTGCGGCCGGCGTCCGTATTCCACAGTCGGGTTTCCTGAACAATCGTCTCCCCCTGATCGAGCAGGCGTTTCTGCCTGCCGATTTCATAATTCAAGGCCTTTTTCACGAAACGGGAGGAATTGAGGTTCTTTACCTCCGTTTTAACTCCCAGCCCTTTCCCCCGCAGATTGATGCTGACATTTGCATCACACTTGAGGGACCCTTCTTCCATGTTTCCGTCGCAGACGCCGAGATACCGGACAATCCGGCGGAATTCCCGGATAAACTCCTCGGCATCTTCCCCGCTTTCCATGTCCGGATCGGTAACGATTTCCAGAAGCGATGTTCCCGCCCGATTGTAGTCGAGATAGGAATAAGCACCTTCATGGATCATCTTTCCCGCATCTTCCTCCAGATGCACGTCATGAATACCCACCCGCTTTTTTACGCCGCCGAGGCTGAGCTCGAGAAAACCCTCCGTGCCGACGGGGGAATGAAACTGGGAGATTTGATAATTCTTCGGCATATCGGGATAAAAATAATTCTTTCTGTCGAAAAAGGTATGCTCCGCCAGACTGCAATTCAAGGCCCGTGCAACGAGATAGGCCATCACCATTGCCTCCTCGTTCAGCGCCGGGAGCGCACCCGGGTATCCCATACAGACCGGACAGATGTTCGTATTCGGTTCGTCTCCAAATTGCGCTTTACACCCGCAGAACACCTTCGTCCGTGTAAGGAGACGGATATGAATTTCCAGACCGATAAATGCCTGATACACCGTTAACTCCACTCCGGCGGAACGCCGGGACATACGGCAGCGGGGACAGCCTCCTGCCATTTCTCCGCGGCCTGGAACAGCAGCCGCTCTTCAAAGGGCGGTGCAAGCAGCTGCATTCCCACGGGCAGCCCGTTTTCGACGATAACCGGAAAGGCCAGTGCCGGGATTCCCGCCAAATTGGCAGAACCGGTATAATTATCCGCCAATTTCTGCTGCAGCGGCGACATTCCAGCCGACCCGTGGAGAAAGGCGTTTGCGGGAAAAACCGGCTGCAATATAAGGTCGACATCCCCGAAGGCGCGTTCAAATCCCTGCCGGATTGCAGTCCTGATTTTCTGTGCACGGATATAATACTGGTCCTGAAAACCGGACCTGAGCACGTACGTCCCGAGGAGGACCCGCAGCTTCACCTCGTCGCCGAACCCTCTGCTTCTGCTCTTCACAAGCATCTCTTCGTAACTCTCCCCGGAATTGTCCCGCAGACCGTACCGAATGCCGTTGTACCGCGCCAGGTTGGCGCTCGCTTCCGCCGTGGCAATGGTGTAGTAGGCATACACGGTATACTCCAGAGCCGGAATGTCGATCTCGCTGACGGTGTATCCCAAGTCCTGCAGTTTCCGGATACTTTCCCGGTATCCCTTCATGACATCATCCTGCAGGTCGAGCATCGATTCGGGAAGGACCCCGATCCGCGTTACCTTCCGTTCAATTCCGGCCGGTTCATAGGGCAGGGAGGAATGGTCCATCGGGTCCTGTCCTTTGATAACATCGAAGGTCTCCCGGATCATTTCCGGTTTAGCGGCAAGAATACCGATAACCTCGAGGGACGATGCATACGCAGTCAGGCCGTATCTGGAAACGCTTCCATAGGTGGGTTTCAAGCCGTAGACCCCGCAGAAAGCCGCCGGCTGGCGGACCGATCCGCCGGTATCCGATCCAAGGGCAAAGGGGACGAGGCCGGCGGCAACCGCGGCGGCGGAACCTCCGCTGGAGCCTCCCGTTACCCGGCTGCTGTCCCAGGGGTTTGAAGCAGCACCGAAGGCGGAATTCTCGTTTGATGAACCCATCCCGAACTCATCGAGGTTTGTCTTCCCGACAACCCGGGCGCCGGCATCCTGCAGCTTCCGCACGGCAGTTGCCGTGTAGGGGGACCGCAGACCCTTCAGGATATTCGATCCGCAGGTACAATTGAAACCCCGGACCGCAATGTTGTCTTTCACGGCGAAGGGGACATCCCGCAGCAGACCGTCGGAACCGGCAGCATCGTCGGTTTGTCCGCCGGGATCGAACTGAATAAACGCATTGATCCGTTCATCCCACTCCCGTACATACGAGGCGTACAACTGCATTTGTTCCGCATCCGAATAGATACGCTTCCACTTCGCCAAATAGTTTTTCATCTTTTCAATATCAATTTCGGCGCACGAGGCCGCTAGAGGATCCTTGGAATTGTAATAAAATTTTCATCCCTCTCCGGGGCGTTTTCCAGAATTGCATCGGCACTATTCTCCGGATTTTCCCGGTCTTCCCGTAACCGGTTCCGCTCCAGCAGGGCATGCGTCGTCGGTTCAAGCCCGTCTACATCAATCTCTTTCATTTTTTCAAAATATTCGAGTATTTGAGAGATTTCCTTCCCCAGCCTGGCTTTGTCATCGTCGGACAGCTCCAGCCGTGCAAGTTCCGCGGTAGTGTAGAGGTCCTGAATATCCATATAGGGCACAATACCTGCTCTGGTAGTGCGTGTCAAGATTAATGATTGACAGGCTTGTTATGAATTTCTATCATGAACAGGGGGTCTATGTTGTTTTTTACTGATTTATATGCAAACGTCATTTCGGCCGAGTCGGTTTGTATCGGTTGCGGCGCCTGTGTTCTTATATGCCCATATAACAGGTTGATATATAAAGACGGGAAACCGGAACAATCCTCGGGAGAGAAAGGGGTCTGCCCTGTCAATGAAGAGGGGAAATGCGGCTTGTGTGCCGAGGTTTGTCCCCAATTACCCTTGGTTTCAAAACCGGTTATTACGGATAAGGAAGAACACACCCGGATTACTTCCGGCAGAAGTACCGACCCTTTTTTCCGGAAAAAGGGACAGGACGGCGGTTTTGTCAGCGGGCTTGCCGCGTGGGGGCTGACCGCCGGACGATGGCGCTTTTTTCTCGGGTACACCCGGGACGAAGAGTGGCAGGTACTGCCATTCGCGGCGGAAACCAGGGAGGATGTCGCACGGACCTGCGGTTCGAAATATACCTATGCTTCCCTCATCGGAGGGCTGGAAACAATCCGGAAGAAAGGAGAGGGGACCTCCCCCTTTGCCGTCGTGGGACTGCCCTGCCAAATAGCGGCGGTCCGGAACCTGCAGAGAAAGAATTCCAAATTCACGAAAAATCTGCAGCTCTGTATCGGCCTGTTCTGTTCCAAGGCCTTCTCCTACAGCGGGCTTATCAAAGAAAAGATAGAAACGCAGCTGCGTATTCCCGTAACGAAAATTGAAAAAATGGACATACGGAAGGGCCGTTTCACCGTGGAACTGAAAGACGGAACAGCCCGCGAAATACCGATTAAGGAACTTACGCCTTACGGACACAGCGGATGCGGACACTGTACCGATTTTGCTGCGGAGCAGGCCGATATTTCGGTAGGGGGCCTCGGCATCGGAGAATGGACTCTTGCAATAACGCGGACCGCCGCCGGAGACGAGGTCCTGGAAGCGGCACGTGCCGCCGGAGACGTTGAAACGGCACCGGCGGAGGATTTTCCAAAGGCTCTTGAACTGCTTGGGAAAATGTCGGACAGGAAGCGGCGGCAAGCCGAACAAACGTGAATACTGCTCTGCACATCTTCCCCATACCCGGCATCCCGGAAATTCAACCGAAAGACGATATAGCGGATATTATAATCCGGTCGGCGGAAAACGGCGGGATACCGTTTCAAAACGGTGACATTTTCGTTATAGCCCAGAAAATCGTATCGAAAGCGGAGGGACGGGTATATACCGGGGACGATATTGAAGTGTCCGATTTCGCGAAACAGATGAGCGCGTACACCGGCCACACACCGGAGTACATGGAACTGGTTCTTGAAAACAGCCGGCGCATTGTCCGGATGGCGGGCGGCCTGGTAATAGCACAAACCCGGCACGGTTTCGTAATGGCCAATGCCGGTATCGATTCGTCGAACACCGGCGGCAGCGGGAAGATGGTTGCCCTACCGGCGGACCCCGATGCAAGTGCCGCGGAATTGAAACGGCGGATTGAAGCTGCGTCGGGTATCAGTGCCGCCGTGCTGATATCGGACACCTTCGGGAGGCCCTGGCGCAACGGACACGTAAACATGGCAATCGGTGCAGCCGGCCTTCTTCCTCTCATCGACTACCGGGGACAAAAAGACAACGACGGCAGGGAAATGCAAGCTACGCAAATCGCGGTAGCCGATGAGCTGTGCTCCGCGGCTGAACTTGTTTCCGGAAAAACAAACCGACTTCCCGTTGTCGTGATACGGAATTTTCACTACTCCGGCGGCGCGGGAACGGCACAAGATCTGATACGGGATGAAGACTATGACCTTTTCAAATGAAGATTTTGCCAAGCTGAACATCACGGTACTTGCGGGAGGTGTCGGGGCCGCCCGTTTTCTCTCAGGCCTTCAAGCCGTGATGCCGCCGGAAAATATCAGCACGGTTGTAAACACCGGGGACGATGAAATTTTTTTCGGTTTATATGTCTCTCCCGATATCGATATCGTTACCTATACCCTCGCGGGAATGATACATCAGCGTTTCGGCTGGGGCATCGAAAACGATACCTACAACTGTCTGCGGGCCCTCGGACGGTTCGGGCATCCGACATGGTTCAATCTCGGCGACAGGGACCTGGCAACCCATATCCACCGGACCCTGCGGATGCGGGAGGGATACACCCTGGAACAAATCAGCGATGAAATCCGGACCGCCCTGAACGTAAAGATAAAAATCATACCCATGACAAACCAGAGAGTGCGGACAGTTATCGACAACGGCAAAGAGCTGCTGTCGTTTCAGGAATATTTCGTACAACGGCGGGCGAAAGATCCGGTACAACAGATCAACTATGAGGGAATTGAAGAAGCGGTACCGGCACCCGGTGCTTTCAAAGCTCTGGAAACGGCCGATGCGGTAATTATCGCCCCGAGCAATCCCTTTGTAAGCATCGGAACCATTCTTGCCGTCCCGGGTTTTCGGGAAACACTTGTAAACATGAAGACACCGGTTGCGGCAATTTCGCCGATTATCGGCGGGAAAGCGGTAAAAGGTCCGGCCGCCGGGATGATGGCAAACCTTGGACATGAAGTTTCGGTAAAAGGTGTCGCATCTCTGTACAGAGATATTATTGATGTGATGATTGTTGATAAACAGGACACACATTTTCTAAAAGATATCGAAAAGCTCGGAATACGGACGGCCGCGGCCGATACATTGATGAATACGGATAATAAAAAGCGGGACCTTGCCCGGTTTGTCCTGGAAACAGTCGGCTGAAACAATGGTTGCCGCAATTGTGCCGATAAAACAGCTAAAAACCGCGAAAGGACGGCTTTCCGGATTGCTTACACCGCGGCAGCGGTCGCAGCTGTGCTTTGCCATGCTCCGCGATGTACTCGACAGTCTGAAGAGTTCCCGACTGGTACGTGACATTTATATCATTACTCCCGATAGCAGCCTCGAGAAACGGCTTGATTCCTATCATCGTACTGTTACAGTGCTGAAAGAAACGAAACAATCCACCCTCAACGGAGCGGTGACATATGCCGAAGAATTTTTTTCCGGCAACGGTGTTTCACACCTCCTCATTATCCCGGGAGACGTTCCACTTATCACTGCTGCCGAACTCGATGACCTTGTCATATCGGGACTGGAAACAGGCATGACCCTGGTTCCCGACCGTATGCTGCAGGGGACCAACCTGCTCATGCTGCATCTTCCAACTCCTATCTGCCCCTGTTACGGACCCGGCAGTTTTCAGAAACACCGCTGTCAGGCTGAAAAAAAAGGGGTGTCCTGCCGCGTCCGTACCTCTTTCCGTCTCTCCTGCGATATCGACGTTCCGGAAGATCTGGAAATATTGATGCAATTCGGAAAAGGCACGGCTGCTTACCAAACGGCGGAAGATTTCGGTCTTTCGCAGCGGCTGTGGTCATGCCGGCAAATCTCATCTTAGATCGGAAAGCTGCTGTTTTCTTTCTTGGAACCGGTCAATTAAGGAGACGACGGGAAACGCGATAAACGAGCGTTTGACCGTACCGATATGCAGCAGTTCCGCGCCGGCATCCAGGGTGTTGGCCATAGCAGCGGAAATCAGAAACCTCCGTTCATCCTTTGAATATTCTTTTGCCCATTTATAAACGAGTCCGATGGAGGGAACACAGACCGGGAGAGAATATTTTTCTTTCAGCAGCGGGACAGCTTCCAGGGCAAAGGGGATGCTCCCGAAATCAAGCACCGTCGATAAAAGGATAACATCCTCTACAGCTATACCGGCCTTTTCTGCCATATTCATCAATTCATCGGCTTTGGACAAATACCCTCCGGGAAACGGATCGACAGGATTGAAAACCTGAATAATCGGTTTCACCCCCAAATCGGCCACCATTCGAAACTCTTCCTCGTCGCTCATATAGTTCAGCGTTGAATAATACATCCGCTCCGTCAGGCCCAGCTCAACCGCAATTTTACATGCCTCCTGCCGCATTTCTTTATTAAAACTGCTAATCCAGAACTGATTTTCACTGTTCTGCGCTACAGTGCGTATAATCTCTCCGGCAAAATCAGTTGAAGGAATTTCGATATCGATCATAAACGGAACATTGTGGAGCTGAGACAGATGCCGGGTTTTCTCCAGACGTTCTACCGCCTTCTTTGTATCGATCCCGCCGGCTTCAAGAACGAGGTCATCTCCTTCGTAAAACATGCTTGCAACAATAATGGGATGGTCAAACATACATATCCCCTTTACTTAATGATTCTCATTATCATGATACATCTATAGATACTTTTCGTCAATGACTTAAAAGACCCGGAGAAAGAGAGAAGGATAATTATTTGACTTGAGATAGATTTAGACGTATTATTGTGTACAATAAAAAGAAATACGCTGCTCGAATATTCCAAGGAGAAAAAGTGATCAAAAAAATTTTTCCGGCAATCCATTTTTATGACCAGGATTTTGTAGATTTATACGAAAAAACATGGGCATGGATACAGGATTTTTGGAAAAAAGGGACGAAGCGGAACGGTTTTACCCAGAAATATTTTAATTATCCGGAAAATTCAACAATTCTTCAGTATGATACCATTCTCTCCACCTTTTTCCTCGTCTACAGTAACCGTCATTATCCGGTGGTACCGCTTTTGGAAAATTTTTACGCGAAACAGGAAGAAAACGGTGCAATACGGGGAGAATACTCCGAAAGTACGGGCAAACCGATATTGACCGAAGAGAACCCCGAAGGAATTCATCCCCCGCTGTTCTCCTGGGCGGAATATAACATCTACCATAAAATCGGACAGAAAAAGCGGATCAAGGAACTGATGCCGGTTCTGGAAAAATATTGTGCCTGGATAGAGGAAACATTCAAGCAGGAAAACGGACTCTATGCCGTACCGCCCGCCGCAACAATGACCCCGAACGCCCCGAGAAAACGTGCGTACTATCCCGTCGATTTTAACGCGCAGATGGCGGTAAACGCCCTGTATCTGTCCGCCCTCGGCGATATACTAAACGATAAGGAAATCAGCTTCCGGTACAAAAAGAAATATTTTTCCATAAAAACGAGAATCAATTCCCTCATGTGGAATGAGGAAGACGGGATCTATTACGACCTGGACAAGCGGGAACAGCAGTTGGGAGTTAAAAGTATTGCCGCTTTCTGGACGCTCTTAGCGGAAATCCCGAATGAAAACAAGGCTAACAAGCTTATCGAACACCTGAAAGACCCCGAGAGTTTCGGTACCGACAACCCCTTCCCCAGTCTTGCCGTTTCCGAGCCCTCTTTCGATAAAAAGGGAAAAGGGGCCAGGGGCAGTGTCTATCCGTCTTATACCTTTATGGTTATTAAAGGGCTTGAAAAATACGGCAGGTACGATATCGCCAGAGAAAGCGCAATACGCCACCTCTACTATATTTTAGACACCCTTCATCCGGAAGGGAAAGAGAAGGGAAACGTATGGGAGGCCTACGCGCCGATGCATGAAGGGCCGGCCCAGTGGACAAATCATCCGGAATTTCCTCGGCCCCTCTATCTGCCCTACGTCTGCCTCGCCTCGATAACCCTGATGATTGAAAATGTCGTCGGCCTGTACATCAGTCTGCCGCGGAAAACGGTTGATTGGATCGTACCGACCCTGGAAATTATGGGTATTGAAAATCTGTCCCTAAAACGAAACATGATAACGATTTTGAGTAACAAAAGCGGAAGAGGCTGGGAAATACGCCTCGAATCGGAAAAACTGTACTACTTTACCATCAATATTCTCGGTGTAAAAAAGAAAACACTGCCCATCCCTTCCGGCAAATGTTCCATGCTGATCGATAAATTATAAGCACGCGATACGGAAATGGGCTGGATAGGAAAAATAATCGGCGGTACAATCGGACTCCTAATCGGAGGCCCCATCGGCGCTGTAGCCGGAGCGGCCCTCGGGCACGGAGTAGACGTCCACCGGGACCAGACAGGCCGTTCCCGGGGTCTCCTCGGCGGGGCGTCCCCCCGTCAGCAGGCACAGCTGACCTTTTTTGTCGGGGCATTTTCCATGCTTGCAAAACTGGCCAAGGCGGACGGAACCGTCCACCGGGAGGAACTGCGGGAGGTCGAGAATTTTATTTCCCGGGACCTCCGCCTCGACCCGGACAGTGCGCGGATTGCCAGAGAAATTTTTGACACCGCCCTGGTATCGGATGACCGGTTTGAAGACTTTGCCGGACAGTTTTACGGACAATTCAGAAACCAGCCGCAGATTCTCGAACTGATGATCGATGTCCTCTACCGAGTCAGCGCGGCGGACGGCCGTCTCTCCGCCGAGGAGGAACGTCTCATTCGGACGGCGGCGGGCATTTTTTCAATGAACGGCACGTATACCGAAAGGATTAAAAACCGCTACGTATATACCGACGAAACGGCCTATGCCGTATTGGGATGCTCCTCGTCAGACAGCACCGAAGTGATAAAAAAAGCCTACAAACAGCTCGTTTTTGAATACCATCCCGACACGGTCGCGTCAAAAGGCCTTCCCGAAGAGTTTACCGAATATGCCAATACCAAATTCAGAGAAATACAGGAAGCTTACGAAAAAATCCGGAAAGAACGGAATTTTTAATCGGCGGTTTTTTCCTTTTTTCTCCGGGGCTCCTTCGTAATTCGGGGAAACCGGGTCCGGAAAAGGAAAAACAGTCCCAGTGCCATAATAAGCCCGTAAAATGCAAAAATGAGGCGGTATGACAGCCCTCCGAGCCTTTCCAAGCGGTCCAATAATATGCCGCTTACAACGGGCAGTCCCGCACTGAAGGGCAGGACGAGAACCGGGGCAACTGAAAAATACAGCGTGGCGTCCTCCACCCCGGTAATTCGTTTGACCGCGGGAGGATACCCCAGCGTGCGGATGCCCCTGGCAAATCCCAATAAAAAACTCACCAGAAGAAACACCGGCAGCGACTGAAACGTAACCAGCAGTATAAGCCCGGCGAAAGATGCAGTTTTTCCGGCCAGAAATTTGCCCTTAAGCTGTAGAACATTGAGCCATCCGAAGAGAAAATGTACCGTCAGGTGCCCCGCGTACATGCATGCTACAAACAGACCGGAGGCCGCGGCCGCTGTTATACCGCAGTGTTCCACCGCATAGTTTGCATAAAATGAAATAATTCCGACAACGGCAAATGTTTCAATGTCGCTTGCCAGGTAGCGGAGAAAATTCTTGTTGCCGAATATGGTTTTTCCCGCGTGTACCAGATGTCTGAAAAAATTTTTCTGCTTCGGCGTCGATGCCGTCGTATCATCCACTTCACGGGTAACCAAATACAGCAGAGTACCGATAAGAAAGGAGACCCCCACAACAAGAAAAATGAAACCGGCTGCCTTCGGGTCCATGGAGTATTTCTTCACTGTACCGAGGATAAGAAAACTGCTTAAAAGCCTGGCGGCGCTCTGAGTGAACATGATAACCGCCATTGCCCGGAAAATCCGCGCTTCCGAAAACAATTTAACCAAATAATTCTGCCACACCGGCAAAATCAGCCCTACTCCGAGGGAAAACAAACCGTACATCACTAAAAAGAGCGGTAACGTCCCGGGTCCGCTGCCGGAAACGACCAATATCAGTCCGAATACCGGAATGGGAAGGGCGCCATACAGGTGGGTAATAACGATTACGCGCCGCTTATTGGGCAAGTGGCCGGTTAAGTACCCGGACAGCAGCCCGAATACCGAAATGCCGAGAAAGAAAAAGGTCGGCACCAGGCCGACAACAAGGCTGGAAGCGCCTAAGTTTCGTAAAAAGACCTGCAGAAAGGTAGATTCCATAACCACCGGCATACCGATGCCCCAGAAAAATTCTCCGCCGGCTGTCGCGGCGGCGTTCCGGGTAAAATAGCTGTCTTTTGCCGTATCATTTCCGTGTTGTGCCATAGTTGCAGTTCCGATTGGTAAGTATAATCACGTTTATCGAAAAGAATCAAATTATCGCTCACTTCGAAATCAGCTCGGATAAATCCGCGAACACAGCCATTCAGCAAAGGTTTCAAACAGCATCGGGCCCGCTCTGCCGGCGGACAGCCCCGAAAGCTTTTCCGATACCGCACTCCTCCGATACGCGGTACCTTGCAACTGTTCGGCAAGCTCCCGAAACTCTGCAACCTCGGCGGGGACCGGATGTTCCGACGGTTCTGCTTCAAGCTGAATTTTTTCAATGATGCAGTGCCTGGTATGCAGAGTGGTCATGATACGGAACGGCCCGGTTTCCCATATCCCTGTTTGGGTAAAAGGAGGAGTTTTCCCGAATATCCATTCCCAGCCGCGATATTCATGATACGCTGCCCGTACCGTATCTATCCGCAGGGCCTCATCCTCTGAAATGTCCAAACTGCCGGAGAACCTCCCTGCCTCCGGTAAATATCCGCCGGCCTTAGCAGCAAGCCGATATTCACCGGCTACAGCCTCGAGGATAGCCTCGTGATCGATCAGCGGGTTTGCCTCGGACAAGTTGATGACCGGAGCCGGCACGGAAGGGATTCCCTTAGCCTCGCTGAATACCGCCGTCCCCGAAAGGTAGCTGTACAGCCGCCGTGTATCTCCATGATGCAGGAGTGTTCCGTGATGAATTATTTTCCGTGCCGATTTTTTAAAGGCGCTTCCGGAAAACTTTTTACCCGCCAGATACAGATCATTCCGCTCCGTCCGCTCCGCCGTTATTCCGAATTGTCGAAGGGCCTCGAGAAGTACCCGGTAATGAGCATCTAAATTGTACAGTTCCGCGGGAACGATAAACGAATAGTTTGTGTTCCCGAAATCATGGTAGACTGTTCCGCCGCCGCTCTGCCGCCGTACGAGGGAGACATTGTCCTTCAGCAGGTTTTCCACCTTACATTCCAGCCAGGGGTTTTGAAATCGGCCGATTACTACGGACTTCCTGTTTCGGGAAAGGAACAGAACGCACCGCGTCGGCGGCAGGTCCTGATAAATCCAGTTTTCAATAGCCAAATTGAGATACGGATCGGAAGATCGGGAAATGTAAATTGAATATTCAGCGGGAAGCATCGAGGGTCCGGCAGTTAGTCCTCAAACTTTTCCAACACCTTACGGATCTCTTCTACTTTCGACTGCAAAAGCGCGTCATCCCGGCCCTCCACGACAAGGCGGAGATAGGGCTCGGTATTCGACTGACGCACGTTGAACCACCAGTCAGAAAATTCGATACGGTAGCCGTCAAAATCGTACAGTGCCGACGGTTCTTCTTTGCCGGTAAAAACTGATTTCAACTCTTCCATCGCTTTCCGCTTTTCCCGGATATGAAAATTAATCTCCCCCGAGTAGGCATACGGGTTGACCGCATCGATGAGGTCCGACACCTTTTTTCCCTCTTTTTTCTTGCGGGAAACAACATTCAGCACCAGGATTGCAGCCAGCATGCCGGAATCGCAATTGTAAAAATCCCGAAAATAGTAGTGTCCGGCCAGCTCTCCTCCGTAAATTGCACCAAGTTCCCGAAGTTTTACCTTCGCGTACGCATGGCCTACCTTCCACATGTGCGGGATACCGCCGAGTTGTTCAATATATTCGGCAACTCCTCTGGAGGTTCTGATATCGTGCAGGACAGGTCCTTTTTCCCGTTCTAAAAAATAATGCCCGAGAATACCGATCATCACATCCGGAGAGATAAACCTGCCCCGCTCATCTACAAACATCACCCTGTCGGCATCTCCGTCAAAAATAATACCAATGTCCAGTTGTTTATCCGTTACCAGCTTCATTAAATCCGCGGTATTTTCTTCAATCAGCGGATTCGGTTCATGGTTGGGGAAGGAGCCGTCGAGAGTATCGTACAAGTATTCCGGGGCATTACCGAATATTTCCCTAACGAGAATCGACGCCATACCGTTAGAACAGTCAATCCCCATGGCAACACCGTTGAAATCGCTCCAGCTTTTTAAGAACTTCACGTATTCATACAGCATTTCATAGGGCTCAACGGACCCCTTGCAGGACACCGGATGCACCTTTCCGGTATGAACGAGTTTTTCCAATTCATCCAGTCCCGATTCATATCCAACCGGTATGGCTTCCGCTTTAGACACTTTCAAGCCGTTATATTCGGCAGGGTTGTGGGAGGCTGTTATCTGTACGGAGGCGGGGAAGTTATATTTTGCCGTTCCCCAGTAAATCATCGGTGTCGTTGCAAGGCCGGCATCGTACACTTCCGCGCCGTAATCATTAATTCCTCTGCATAGGGCATCGTGCATTTCAACCGAAGATTCCCTGGCATCCCGCCCGATTAAAACTTTGTCCGCTTTCAGCAGTTTCGGCAGAAAATATCCCGCCTTGTAGATGTCCTCGGCGGTAAAATCCGTATTATAAATACCGCGAATATCGTACGCTTTAAATCCTTTCATTTTAATCCCCGTACCGATTATAACTTAAAATTGCATCCGTGTCTTTCCGTTTCTTCTCCCGAATTGTCGTATCGGCGGGATACCCTATGGCAATGCACAGGGCTATTTTCTTTTTCTTCGGAATTGAAAGAATTTGTTTCAGCTTCTTTTCATGAAACCAGCCGAGAATACAGGTGCCGACACCCTCGTGCGCCGCCTGCAGACAGAAGTTTTCAACCGCCATTCCCACATCCATGAGCTGGTACTGCAGATGCTGCAGTGCACCGCCGATTTGGGTAATGAGGTTCGGCGTTTCAGACAGTACCACCGCCATAGCGGCTGCATGCACGGTAAATTTATTAAAAGATACAACGGAACTGAACGTCTCTTCCGCCACCTGCTTAACAACCCGGGGCTCATCGACAACAATAAAATGCCACGGCTGACAGTTATTAGCCGAAGGAGCTAACCCGGCGGCTTCCACACAGCGGTTCAGGACCTCCCGGGGTACCGTTTTGTCCGCGTATTTTCGGACACTTTGACGTATATGAGCAAGTTGAAACAGCTTATTCTCCATATCGGCCCCCCTTATCCCGGAGGCCACTGCAGCTGGCGTCCGCCGAGAATATGCGCGTGCATGTATTCTACCGTTTGCTGACCGTGTTTTCCGTTGTTGATAACAATACGGTATCCGTCATCCTCCAGCCCTAATTCGGCGGCAATAAACGATACTTTTTGAAAAAATACCGCTATATCCTCTTTCGGAGTATTTTTCAGTTCGGCAAACCTGCCCACCTTTTTTTTCGGAATAACCAGAACGTGCACCGGCGCCTGGGGTTCGATATCTTTGAATGCGTATACATCATCATCTTCATACACAGCTTCCGACGGGATCTCTTTATCACGTATTTTGTCGAAAAGTGTCCGTTCTTCCATATCAGCCTCCCTTATTCTCGTAAATGAAGTTCGGTTCTCCCCAGAAGTGACCGGGACAGCGTCAATGAACCGGCATACTCCAAGTCCCCGCCTACGGGCAGCCCCGAAGCCAATTTCGTAATTTTTACATTTTTGTCTTTCAGCATTTTAACAATATACAGGGCCGTCGTGTCTCCCTCAACGGTAGGATTCAAGGCAAGAATAATTTCACCTACACCGTCCCTGCTTCCCCGGTGCAGCAGTTTCCCGATGCTCAGCTCCTTCGGACCGATGCCGTCAATAGGAGAAATAACTCCGCCGAGCACATGATAGACACCGTTATACTCATGGGTCGATTCAATCACATACACATCCTGCGACTGTTCTACAACGCAAATGGTGGAGTGGTCCCGTCCCGGGTCCGCACAAATCGGACAGGGGTCCTTTTCGGTATAGGAACCGCACTCGGAACAGGCAATAATTTTGTCCCGTAAACTCGAAATACTGCTTCCTAAGGATGAAAGATAATTCTGGTCCTGTTTGAGAAGAAAATACGCGATCCTGGCCGCGCTTTTTCTGCCGATGCCGGGCATTTTTGAAAGATGTTTGATAAGGACCTCGAGGGTGTTCACGTACCGTTACATTCCTAAAAGACCGGGCGGCAGCTGTACGCCGCCGGTAAGCGAGGACATTTCTTCCTGCAGTTTTTCTTTAACCTTCGAAGATGCATCGATACAAGCAGCCTGAACGAGATCTTCAAGCATGCCGATATCATCCGGGTCGACGGCTTCAGCATCGATGTGTACATTGAGTACCGTCATTTGCCCGTTCATCTCAACCGACACCATGCCTCCTCCGGACGCCCCGGTAACACGTATTGCCTTCACTTTTTCCTGCATTTCACTCATTTGAGACTGAATATTTTGAAAATTTTTAAACATATCCAGAGGATTCATATCAACCTCCCTCCACTATTTCGCCTTTAAACACTTTTTTTAATACTTCCACCTGTTCATCGTGCCGTATTTGGTCCTTCGGATTTTCCGCGGCCTTGATAGTTTCGATTTTAATCGAAACCGGCCGGCCGATGACCTCTTCGGCAACCGCCGCGACAGTTTGAATGTCCTCCCGGACACTATTCGCCGCGTACGCGGTGGGAAAATAAATTGTAAGGGTTTTATCCGTCAATTCCGTCTGTTTCACTTTCGATAGTACTGATGACAGCGCAACCTTCGTTTTCTTTACCCTGCTGATAATATCATTCCACGGGACCTTCTCGCCGCCGTCGGCCGCGGGGCCTCCGGTTTCATGGTTCTCGTCTGTTCCCTCTTCGAGCTCTACCGCCGGTCCTTCATCGATCACGCCGCTGCTTAAAAGCTGCTGTTTCATCGCATACAGTTCCCGGACAAGTGTTGTATTGGATAAATACCGTTTCAGATTCGACAATTTGCTGATTACCAGTTCCAATTCATACCGCGGGCTCAAGGAAAACCGGATATTTCGAAACAGCTGAAAGAGCTGCTGCACTGCAAATTCCAGCTGTTCGGCCGAAAAGGTCTCCACGCATTTTTGAGAAAATCCCTCCGGAGCATACCCCAAAACAGCCTGCCTGCGGATACCGGCTTGAATGAACAGAAGACTGCGGAAATATTCGGTAAGGTCAATGACAAACTGCTCCACGGAAACGCCGCTTTGCAGAATCTCGTTCACCTTTTCAAGACTGGCTTGAACATTACCCTCCGCGAAAATCTCGGCTAATTCGTTTATCCCTTCGAAACCGACAAGCCCTAATTTGTCCCGGATAACGTCAATCGTTATTGCTTCCTCGGAAAACGCTACAACCTGATCATACAATGTGTAGGCGTCACGCAGGGACCCGGTTGATTCCTTTGCAATCCAGTACAGAGCGTCTTTCTCCGCCTTCATTCCGGTTTCAGCGGCTATGTCCTCCAGTTTTGCTACAATCGCGTCCGCCGGGATCAGCCGAAAATTAAACTGCTGACACCGGGAGCGGATTGTAGCGGGGACTTTATGTATTTCCGTCGTTGCAAAGACAAAAACGATGTACGGCGGCGGTTCTTCGATGGTTTTCAGCAGCGCGTTAAAGGCGCTGTTCGACAGCATGTGTACCTCGTCGATGATATAAATCTTGTACCGTAAGCTGTTCGGAGCGAAAAGGACTTCGTCTTTTATTTCCCGTACATCATTTACCGAGGTGTTCGACGCTCCGTCAATTTCTATAACATCTAACGAAACCCCCCTTGCAATTTCGGTACAGCAGGTGCAATTCCCGCAGGGCGTATCGGTGGGACCTGTTTCACAGTTCAGCGCTTTCGCCAATATCCGGGCGGCGGATGTTTTTCCTACGCCCCTGGGTCCTGAAAACAGGTATGCATGAGCAATTCTTCCGCTTGTTATGGAGTTTTTCAAGGTGGAAACAACGAATTCCTGCCCTGTTAATTCATCAAATGTTTGTGGTCTCTTTCTTGTTGCCGTAACTTCGTAAGACATCTTATTTACTTTTGAAAAAATCCCCCTTAGCTCCAGTCAAGCCGATTACGTCTCATAGATAAATCACTTACCGCTGCTTCCTTCCGGACCTGACGGATTTGGGCAACTATCCATAGCGCAGGACCTGACCTTCAACGCTAAAGGGGAACATCCGGAGAGAGAGGGATTCGAACCCTCGGTATCCGGGTAGGATACATACGCTTTCCAAGCGTACACCTTCGGCCACTCGGTCATCTCTCCTAAAACCTCTTCATTTTCCCGCATCTCGGAGAGAGAGGGATTCGGCTTTCTCTCGCAGCCGTCCTGCCTGCTCGATCCAGCCCGCCTCGTTCGCTGACGCCGGCATCCTGCCGGCTTTTCCTCGTATTCACTCGGCGCTTACTCGTTTCGAATCCTTCTCTCTTTTTCGGAGAGAGAGGGATTCGAACCCTCGGTACTCATAAGAGTACAACGGTTTTCGAGACCGCCCGATTCAACCGCTCTCGCATCTCTCCAAATAAAAAACCGTGCCCAAGAGGACTCGAACCTCCGGCCTTTAGATCCGCAATCTAACGCTCTATCCAGCTGAGCTATGGGCACACTGCTCGTGAAAAACGGAGAGGGAAGGATTCGGCTTTCCGTCACAAACTTCCTGTTTGTTCCTTCAAGCCCGCCTCGTTCGCTGGCGCCCGGCGTCCTGCCGGGCTTCCGGCCCTGAGGGCCGCGCTCTCTCGTTTCGAATCCACCACTCTTGAAAAACGGAGAGGGAGGGATTCGAACCCTCGGTACCCGGATAGGATACAACTCCTTAGCAGGGAGCCCGATTCAACCGCTCTCGCACCTCTCCATACGAAAATATATCAGCTCGGAGAAGGTGGGATTCGGCTTTCCGTCACAAACTTCCTGTTTGTTCCTTCAAGCCCGCCTCGTTCGCTGGCGCCCGGCGTCCTGCCGGGCTTCCGGCCTTGAAGGCCGCGCTCTCTCGTTTCGAATCCACCTTTCTCAGCTCGGAGAAGGTGGGATTCGAACCCACGGAGCCTCTCGGCTCAACGGTTTTCAAGACCGCCTCCTTCAACCACTCGGACACCTCTCCAGATACTTGTTGAAGTTACAATATACAAAGGGTAGCTAGGCTTTGTCAATTATCCGTTTGTTTCGATTCTTTTATGCTGATAATTTTTTCGAGCTGTCTTTTCTTCATTTTTCGTTGTATTATATATTACAAGGAATCCCAAATGAAAACAAGGACAATCCTGCGGTCGGGTTTGTTGCTTTTCCTTTTCATCATCATTGCCATAAACTGTTCAGTTACAAAATTAGAACCGATATCGATCATTTCCGCGCGGGAACATGAAATATTAGAACCTTTTATTGAAGAGTTTGAAAAAGAATACAAAACGAAAATTGAAATGCACTACAAGGGTTCTATAGATATTTTAACATGTCTTCGGGGGGAAGGACACGATTATGACGCCGTATGGCCCGCCGACAGCCTCTGGATTGCACTTGGCGACAATGACGGAAACGTGAAACATACCGAGTCAGTCATGAAAATGCCGGTGGTGTTCGGTATTCAACAACAAATCGCCGAACAGCTCGGATGGACTGAAAAAACGGTGCTTGTAAAGGATATCCTCGATGCGGTCCGGGCCGACGAATTCACGTTTATCATGGCATCAGCCGGACGGACGGGCAGCGGTGCCGGTGCATACATAGGCTTTTTACATGCCCTTGCCGGGAACCCCGATGTGCTGTCAATGGAACACCTCGGTTCCGCCGCTCTGCAAACAGAAGTCCGTGAACTGCTGGAGGGTGTCCGCCGTTCATCGGGCAGTTCGGCATGGCTGAAAGACCTGTTTTTAGAATCTAATTATACTGCCATGGTTTCCTATGAAGCATCGATTATCGAGACCAATCGGGCCCTCATCGCTATGGAAAAAGAACCGCTGTATATCCTGTATCCGGCGGACGGATTGTATGCGGCTGATTCTCCAATCGGCTTTTTAGACCGAAACAATACGGCAAACAGTGCGGCAAAAGAAGCCACCTTTTTACGGCTGCAGGAATACCTGCTGTCGGACAATGTGCAGGGCCGGATAGCCGACTTCGGAACAAGGACCGCAGCGGAGGCGTCGGGTTCGGAAATGCCGATACCGCCGGTACCAAGACCCTCCGCCGAAGTAATCGGCGAAGCACTGAATTTGTATCAGACGGTATTCCGGAAACCGTCTCTTACGGTTTTCTGTCTCGATTACTCCGGCAGTATGCGGGAAAACGGGGGAACAGACGAGGTCCGAAAAGGCATGTGCCTGCTTTTCGATCAGGAGACGGCGGGCGGCTATATGATACAGGCCGGTGAAAAAGATATTACAGTGGTTCTCCCCTTCAGCTCCAATATATTTGACATGTGGACAGCCGAAGGAAATGATGCGGCGGAACTCGATGCATTATGCCGGAAAATAGAATTACTGCATCCCGAAGGAAAAACGGACATGTATACCCCGGTCATTACCGCGCTGGATATCCTCTCAGCGGTAAACACACTGTCACGGTATCTGCCGGCAATTATTGTAATAACGGACGGTTCATCAGATCGAGGCAGGACCTATGACCATTTACAAAAAGCCTGGGATACGTACAATATAGACATACCGGTATTTACCATCTTGTATGGTACCTCCGCGAAAGAACAGCTTGAACCGATCAGTACCCTGACACGGGGACGGTTCTTTAACGGGAATGACGATCTTGCGGCGGCAATCCGAAGCGTAAAAGGATATAATTAGAAGTTATGGAAACAATAGGAAGAGGCCCTGACGGCAGGAAAAAACTTCACTTTTTATACGGATTCCTGCTAGGAACAGCCATCGCCCTTGTTCTGGGATTAATTATAGGGGTCGGCCCATTTTTTTCCATTGCCGCGGGGATATTCGGATGTATCGCGGGATTCATCATTTTCAGGCCCTTGACGACAAAATCCTTGCCCTTTGATTTTACATCCATCGACGGAATAAGCAAAGAGATGTACGAAACCGCAATTACCGAAGGCAGCCGGAAGCTGTCGAAACTGCAGGCGTCAGCCGACAAAATACAGGACAGGAATGTCCAGGTAAAGGCAAAAAACATTTGCGTCCTTACGGAGAAAATCCTCGACGATATAAAAAAAGACCCGAAAGATGTAAAACCGGCACGGAGCTTTTTAAACTACTATCTCGATACGGCAATGAACATACTGAAACAGTATAATGAACTGGCGGTGCAGAAAGTCAGTTCGGAAGAGGTAAAAGAAGTAATAAAAAAAGTTGACAGAACGCTCGGCACACTGGAACAGGCTTTCGAAAAACAGCTGGCAAAGCTGATGGAAAATGATGTGTTGGCATTGAACACCGAACTAACGGTGTTGGAACGAACCATTGAAATGGAAGGATTCGGAAAAGATTTGAAAAAAGAAGGAGAAACGAAATGAGCGATTTAGTCCCTCAATCACAACAGGCACCGACGCAAATTGTAAAACTCGAAGATCTGGAACCCCGGGAACAGGAACAGGCGAAATCAATAGCGGCACAGATAAATATCAACGATCCCGCTGAACTAACACAGTACGGCGTAGGTGCTCAGAAAAATATCGCCGGTTTTGCCGATACAATTCTCTCGGAAATCCGGGCGAAAGACGCCGGGTACGTCGGAGAAACCCTGACAAACCTGGTTGTCAGCATCAAGGAAGTGGGAGTCGACAAATTGACGTCGAAAGGCTTTTCAGACGGGGTCCCCATCCTCAAACGGCTCGCAAAAGCCGTTCGAAAGTTTACCGCCCGCTACAACAAACTGAGTACCCAAATTGAAAAAATTACAGGTGATTTGGAAACGGCACGGATGAATCTCCTCAAAGATATTACCATGCTGGAAAGTCTGTTTGAGAAAAATGGTGAATACCTGAAAGAATTGGATATATACATCGCCGCGGGACAGCTGAAGCTGGAGGAAGCAAAACAAGAGGTCCTGCCTCAGCTGCAGAAAAAGGCTGAAGAAACAGGTGATGCCCTGGATGCCCAGAAAGTACAGGACTTTTCCCAATTTCTCAACCGTTTCGATAAAAAACTTCATGATCTAAAACTCAGCAGAATGGTGGCCCTCCAAACGGCCCCGCAAATCCGGCTGATACAGAATAACGATCAATCCCTGGTGGAAAAAATCCAAAGCTCGATTATGAACACCATACCGCTGTGGAAAAATCAGATTATTATCGCTATCAGCCTTTTCCGGCAGCAAAAAGCGCTGAACATCCAGAAGGAAGTAACGGAAACCACAAACGAACTGCTGAAGAAGAATTCCGAAATGCTGAAACAGGGCTCTATTGAGGTCGCAAAAGAGTCGGAACGCGGTATTGTGGAAATAGAAACACTGCAGAAGGTAAATAACGACCTTATATCCACAATTGAAGAAACACTGCAAATTCAGGAAGACGGCCGGATTAAACGGCAGGAAGCGGAACGTGATTTGGTGAAAATGGAAGAAGAGTTAAAGACAAAACTGAAGGACATCCCGTAACGCTCCCTACAGACTGTTTCGGGAAAAGTTATTTATTACTTAATTGCTCAACTATCTCGTAAATGCGGTTTAAATCGTCCATGGAATAATAGGTAATTTCTATCTTCCCTCCTTCGAGGTTTCCCTTTACCGCAATTTTCGTCCCGAAAATATCCAGCAGCTTTTGTTCCATCTCACGAAGTTCCGCCGGTACTTTTTCCCGCCGCTTTGTTTCTTTTTTCTTCCCGGGACCTTCATCCTCCAGTTTTGCCGCGGCCTCTTCCGCCATTCTAACGGACAAACCCTTCGCTACAATTGTCTTGAAAAAAGCTTCCTGCCTGCTTTCCTTTACCGATAATATTGCCCGGGCATGACCGGAGGTTATCAGTTTTTCCTGCAGCGCCTGCTGAATCGACGGCGGCAGCCGCAATAGCCGCAGACTGTTGGCAATGGTAGACCTCTTTTTTCCGAGTTTTTTTGCCAATTCATCCTGACTGTACCCGGTTGTTTTTATCAGCCCCTCGTACGCTAAGGCTTCATCGATCGGCAGCAGGTCCTCCCGCTGAAGATTTTCTATAAGAGCTATTTCGAGCCGCTCTTCCTCCGAATACGAAACAACAATTGCCGGAACTTTTTCCAATCCGGCTAACCCGGCGGCCCGGAACCTCCGTTCTCCGGCTACAAGAAGATAGTCGTCCCGCAGTTTCTGAAGCAGTACCGGCTGGAGGACTCCCTTTTCTTTAATGGACTGCGCCAATTCCTGAAGTGTCGCATTATCAAAGGTCTTTCTCGGCTGGTCCGGATTTGCTTTAATCTTGTCAATTGCGATATGATATATCTGCCCCTCAGCCGCCGTATCGCTTGCCGCGGGCTGTTCCGCCGTTCTCGTTTCTTCAGCTCCTGCTGTAAACAGGGCATCAAGTCCTTTACCCAGCGCTCGTTTAGACACGATACATAACCTCTTCCGCTAATTTTTTATAACTTACCGCTCCGCTTGAATTTTCCTCATATTGATTGATGGGAACTGAATGAGACGGCGCTTCGGAAAGCCGGACATTCCGGGGGATAATCGTGCGGAAAACCTTATCTTTAAAATATCCGCTTACTTCCTGCACCACCTCATTTGCCAGTCTCGTTCTTGAATCAAACATGGTAAAAAGTATTCCCCCGAGCATGAGCTTTTCATTGAGGCCGTCCTGGATCCGCTTAATTGTCTGCAGCAGCATAGAGAGACCCTCGAGTGCAAAATATTCGCACTGCAGCGGGATAATGACAAAATCGGCGGCAACCAAACCGTTCACCGTCAGAAGGCCGAGGGAGGGCGGACAATCAATCAAAATGTAATCCCATCTGTCCCGTTCACTTTCCAGTGCGTTCCGCAGAAAATACTCCCGCTTCTCTTCTTCAATCAGTTCAATATTTGCTCCCGTTAAATTAATACTGGATGGTATTACGGACAGGTTCCGGACAGTGGTTTCCTGAATTGCTTCACGCAAGGGAGTTTTTCCAACAATTACTTCATATGCACCGTCGTGGTCCGTTTGCGCTCCCACGCTGCTGGATAAATTTGCCTGGGGATCAAAATCAATCAGGAGGACTTTTTTCCCTTCTTCAGCTATATACGCGCCGATATTTACCGCCGAGGTAGTTTTTCCCACCCCCCCCTTCTGGTTCGCAAAAACAAGAATAGTTCCCATAGTCTGCATCATACACGGAAATAGATAAAAATGTAAATCTTGACTTATGTGTACCCGTATAGTATTTTTCCTAGAATGAATATCAAGGAGTAAACAATGTTACAAGAAAAAGTACAAAAAGCTATACAGAATGTGCGGCCGTCTCTTCAAGCGGACGGCGGTGATATAGAACTTGTCAGTGTCGCTGATGACGGCAAAGTTACAGTTCGTCTGACCGGTGCTTGCAATGGATGTCCCATGGCTCAAATGACGCTGAAACAGGGTGTAGAAACCTACTTGAAAAAAGAAATACCCGAGGTTACCGAGGTTGTTTCCGCCTAATTTGTTGTAAAATAAAAAAAATTCAAATTTACCTATTATTATATTGATATTTCTAGCCGTTATATAATACTAGGAATATATTCTAAACTAGGAATAGGTACATTGGCGGAAACTACAATACGGAATTTGCTATACAAAATACCGAAAACGGAAATACACCTGCATCTTGAAGGATTAGCTAGTGTCGAGACGGTATGGAATTTGATGCAAAAATACGCTTTGGTCCTTCCGGGAATTCAATCCAAAGCCGACCTTACCAAACGTTTTCAGGTAACGAGCCTCGATGATTTCATCGATTTGTTTATCAACATTATTCAGAATTCCTTTCATGAAGTCGAAGATATTCATCTGCTGATAAATGATTTGGGGAAATATCTCGACGAAAATAATATATGCTATGCCGAAGTCTTTTTCGCGCCGTCAAAATTTTTAACGAATGGTTTTGATTTTCAGGATATGATTTCGATCCTCGAAACGGGATCGCGGGAAATTTTTGAAAAAGAAAAACGGAAGGTTCGTTTTATTATCGATGTATCGAGAACAAGCGGTGTAGAAAATGCAAAGAAAAATCTAGACCTGACAATAAAATATAAAACCGACAATATTATCGGAATCGGATTGGGCGGTGCCGAAGTAAAAGGGCCGGCGAAACAGTTTCAGGACGTTTTTAAAAAAGCGAAAAAGAGCAATCTCCATCTCGTAGCGCATGCCGGAGAAGTTGTCGGCCCCGAATCGATTTGGGACGCGATACACCTGCTTCACGCCTCACGCATCGGACACGGAATAAGCGCTATTTACGATGAAAAACTCATGGATTATCTGAAGAAAAAGCAGATTCCCCTGGAAATTTGCCCTACGAGCAATCTGTTTACAAAAAAATACTTTTCGACCCTTAAAGACCATCCTATTCGGGAATTCTTCAATCGCGGTCTTTTTGTAACGGTCAACACGGATGACCCCTCAATTTTTGGAAAGAATTTAATTGACGAGTATACCGCACTCTATGTTGAAAAGATCTTTACTCAGACGGAAATTTTTCAATTGATAAAAAACAATCTCTTTGCCACATTTATGCCGGAAAAAGACAAAGAAAAACTGTGGGCGGAAGCTAAAACAATTATCGCCTCTTCCTAATGTTTCACGTGAAACAATTATTCTTTCATTAATCTTCGTTTATGACGCGGGCAACACCGACAAGAAAGTCCGGCTTTTCAATATTTACAACCCGAACTCCCGACGCGGTTTTTCCCTGCCTCGGTATTTCAATCAGCTGTAATTTCAAGACGATACCCTGGGATGTAATGCAAACCAGCTCATCCGTTTTTCTCACGGATAACGCAGTTACGACTTCCCCCGTTTTTTCAAGGCCCTTGTAGATAATTTGTCCTTTCGTCGCCCTGCTGTGTACATTGAAATTGTTATAATCAACC
>CAZSGZ010000003.1:0-7788 GCA_964606455.1 uncultured Spirochaetales bacterium | reverse complement strand
TTTTCCGTATCCGTACTCGGTTACCAGCAGTATCTGTGCTTCATCTTCTACACGAAGCGTTCCCGCCAGCTCGTCTCCTTTCTGCAGCCGTATTCCCTGAACGCCCCGTGACGTCCTTCCGACGGAACGGACCTGTTCTTCGCTGAACCGAAGGGCAAACCCGCCGCGTGAAATACAAATGATGTCGTTTGAACCCGTTGTCAGCAGAGCACTAATGAGTCTGTCCCCGGTGTCCAGTTTAATCGCAATAATTCCATGGGCCCTGGCGTTCGCAAACGCGGCAGTTGTTACTTTCTTTACCACACCCCGGCTCGTTGCCATAAAGATATAGTTGTCCTCCCGGAATGCATCTAAACTGACAATAGCGCTTATTTCTTCGTTTTGCGAAATGGACAGCAGCATTTTTACTTGCTGCCCCTTCGCGGCCTTGGACCCCTCGGGTATTTCATGGACCTTTATCCAATACGACTTTCCGGCGCTTGTAATAAACAGAATATAATCGTGGGTTGACGCGATAAAAATCTGCTCGATAAAATCCTCATTTCTCAACGTCACGGAAGAAGAGCCTTTTCCCCCTCTTCCCTGGTTCTTATATGCCGTAAGGGGGACCCGTTTGATAAAACCGCGGTTAGAAATCATAACCACCATGTCTTCTTTTTGAATCAGGTCCTCTATATCGATTGAATCAACCTCTTCCGGAACAATTTCGGTACGGCGTTCATCCCCGTAGGCCTCGGCAATTCCGGTTGTTTCATCTTTTACAACCTGCAGTATTTTCAGCTCCGAGGAAAGAAGGTCTTTCAAATATGCAATCAGTTCTTTTATCTGTTTCAATTCATCAAGTATTTTCTGTGTTTCTAGATTGGTCAATTTCTGCAGCCGCATATCGAGAATCGCCTGGGACTGCTTTTCGCTCAAAGCAAATGTATCCATTAAATTTGTTCGTGCGTCATCAACCGTTTTAGATTTTTTAATAATGGCAATTACTTCATCGATATTATCGAGTGCAATCTTCAATCCTTCTAAGATATGCTCCCGTTCTTCCGCTTTTCGCAGATCGAATTTCGTTCTTCTAATTACCACTTCTTTCCTGTGCTCGATAAAGTAGGTAATCATCTCTTTCAGGTTAATTTGTTTCGGTTTTCCCTTTACCAGGGCCAGACTGTTAACACTGAAATTCTGCTGCAGCGGTGTATGGGTAAAAAGCTGATTAAGGATAACCTTCGGGGCTAATCCTCTCTTCAGTTCAATGACAATTCTCATACCGTCGCGGTCCGATTCATCCCGAAGATCGGAAATTCCGTCGATTTTTCTGTTTTTAACTAAATCCGCGATTCGGACAATGAGGTTTGCCTTATTCACCTGATACGGCAATTCGGTAACGATAATAACGTCCCGGCCCTTATTGTTGGTCTCGAGGACACATCGTGCACGGACAGTTATTTTACCTCTTCCGGTTTTCGCGGCACTGACAATACCTCTCGTTCCGAAAATAATACCGCCTGTCGGAAAATCCGGACCGGTAATATGATGTTTCAATAAATTATTGATCGATATTTCCGGGTTGTCGATAACGGCACAAATGGCGCTGCAGACTTCCGGTAAATTATGGGGTGCAATATTTGTCGCCATACCAACGGCAATGCCGCTGGCCCCGTTTGCCAGTAAAAACGGAAAGGCGGCGGGCAGCACGAGGGGCTCTTCCATGGAATCGTCATAGTTCGGACCGAAATCGATGGTTTCTTTTTTTATGTCTTTGAGCAGTTCTTCCGCGATTTTTGCCATACGGGCTTCCGTGTACCGCATGGCCGCGGGAGGATCGCCGTCAACGCTGCCGAAATTGCCCTGTCCCTGCACAACCGGATAACGGAGCGAAAACGTTTGGGCCAGCCGGACAAGGGCATCATAAATGGACTGGTCGCCGTGGGGATGAAATTTTCCAAGAACATCACCGACAATCCTTCCGCACTTTTTAAACGGCCGGTCGGACCGCAGGCCCATTTCACTCATTGAATACAGGATCCTTCTGTGAACGGGCTTCAATCCGTCACGCACATCAGGCAGGGCCCTGCTGACAATGACAGACATAGCGTAATTGAGATACGACTCTTTTATTTCATCTTCTATCGTGATCGGTATTACTTTACCTTTTAGTTCTTCCACAAAATACTCCAGTTACACATCGAGATTCACTACGGAAAGGGCGTTGTCTTCGATAAATTGTCTTCTCGGGCTGACATGTTCTCCCATCAGAGTGGTAAAAATTTCATCCGCCTCAACGGCATCTTCCAGCTTTACCTGCATAATGTTCCGCTGATCGGGGTCCATTGTCGTTTCCCACAGCTGTTCCGGGTTCATTTCCCCGAGACCCTTGTACCGCTGCAGCGTTACATTCTGCTCTTCCGTTCCCAGCTTTTTCAAGATTACCGCTTTGTCTTTATCCGTATAGGCATATTCAACCGCCTTCCCCTTTGCAATTTTATACAGCGGCGGCATTGCAATGTACACATGTTTCTTTTCGACCAGTTCACGCATATATCGAAAAAAGAAGGTCAGCAGGAGCGTACGGATATGCGAGCCGTCCACATCCGCGTCGGCCATAATAATGACTTTATGATACCGTAATTTTGCAAGATCAAAATCGGTCCCCGCCCCCGTACCAAGGGAGGAAATAATCGGCTGCAGTTTTTCGTTTGCCAAAACCTTATCCACCCTCGTTTTTTCTACATTCAGCATTTTCCCCCACAAGGGAAGAATTGCCTGGAATTGCCTGTCCCTTCCCTGTTTCGCGCTTCCACCCGCACTGTCTCCTTCGACAATATAAATCTCACACAACTCGGGGTTTTTTTCACTGCAGTCAGCCAGCTTACCGGGCAATCCGGTGCTTTCCAAAAAGCTCTTTCTGCGCGTCAATTCCCGCGCTTTTCTCGCCGCGTTTCTCGCTTTTGCCGCGGTTATCGCCTTTTCCAAAATTTTCGCAATAACCGAAGGATTCATCTCGAAATAATCGGTAAGAAATTCATGTACAACCGATTCAACAATTCCCTTTACTTCGGAATTCCCGAGTTTCCCTTTCGTTTGTCCTTCAAACTGGGGATTCGGCATTTTTATCGATACAACCGCCGTCAGACCTTCCCGCACATCCTCACCGGAAAAAGATTCCTCCATTTTTTTCGCGTATTTCGATTTCCGGAGAAAATCATTCATGGTCCTTGTCAGGGCGGATTTAAACCCGATGAGATGGGACCCCCCTTCTTTCGTGTTGATATTGTTCACGTAGGTAAAAATTGTCTCGTTATAACCCTCGTTATATTCTATGGCCACTTCAACACCCACTTCTTCCCGTTCCGCTTCGAAATAAATCGGCTCTTTGTGGATGGGGTCTTTATTTTTATTTAAATACTGAATAAAGGATTTCACACCGCCTTCAAACTGATATTCCCTCGTCTTTTGTTTCGGGATCCGTTCATCGGTAATGGTGATAATAATTCCTTTATTTAAAAAGGCGAGTTCCCGGAGTCTATGGGAAAGGACGTCAAAACTGAAATCTGTTGTGTCAAAAATTTCCGTATCGGGCCGGAACCTTACGATGGTCCCCGTGGTTTCAACCCTACCGATAATATCGATAGGCCCGTCAGGAATACCCCGCTGATATTTCTGCTGATGAATAGAACCGTCCCGGTATACCGTCACTTCACACCATTCGGATAAAGCGTTGACAACGGAAAGACCTACTCCATGCAGACCGCCGGAAACTTTGTAGCTGTTCTTATCAAATTTCCCCCCTGCATGAAGTTTTGTCATGACAACTTCAAGGGCACTCATGTTTTCATCAGTATGCATATCGATAGGGATCCCCCGTGCATCATCGGAAACCCGCACAATATTGCCTTTTTCAATGGCCACTTCGATCCGCTTGCAATACCCCGCCAATGCTTCATCAATACTGTTATCAACCACTTCGTAGACAAGATGGTGCAGTCCGTCGAGTCCGGTCGATCCAATATACATTCCCGGGCGCTTCCGCACAGCTTCCAGTCCTTTTAAGACTTGGATATGTTGTGCTGAGTATGTTGTTGACATGTTTATTCCTGACAATTTTAGATTGCTCAAGTATACTCTTTTGAAAAGAAAAAGTAAAGATTGCTTGCATTCCCTATAGTTATCATTTAAACTATAGCTATTGCACTCGATTGTTGATAGCTTGTGGATAAATAACGTATCATATATATATAGTATACAAAAGTATACCAACGCTTTGTAAAACTATATTTATTATAAATACATTACTCATATAACTTATATTTGTTTGTATTAAAAGGAATTATGTTATTGTGTCTATTTTGAGGCATAAAAACTTTTTTATATAGTTGTGATTATTTCCAATTTCTCCAACATCATTTTGTGGATAAGTTGTTAATATATTGATGAAAAGTAGGTAATTTGTATGAATGAAACGGTATGGGACTATTCGGTTTTCTGGAAAGAGACGATAAACCAGCTGAAACTTGAACTTTCAGAACAGGAATTCCTCATGTGGTTCAACAATATATATTATGACAGCTCGGAAGAACAGAAAATAATACTGTCTGTTCCGTCTTCTTTTTACAAAGACCAGGTAAAACAGCGGTATCTCGATGTTATAGAGACAAAGCTATTGGACCTTTCAGGCAACAGTATAAAAATCGACATGATAGTAAAAAAATCCGCGCCTGCCGCGGTCAAACCGAAGCAGCCGCAAAAACAAAATGCCGTCCCGAAACAAAAAAAAGTTCATCCTCAATTAAAAAAAGAGTATACCTTTGAGAATTTTGTTATCGGAGAAAATAATTCCTTCGCGGCAAATGCGGCAATTGCAATCGCGAAAAATCCCGGAAAAGCGTACAATCCCTGTCTTATTTACGGCGGCGTCGGTTTAGGGAAAACCCATCTCATTCAATCAATCGGCCACTCCTCCTATCAGGACTTTGATACTATCAAAATTGTCTATATTACAGCCGAAACCTTTACAAACGAATTTATTCAATCTCTCCACGGAAAAAACATGAATAAATTTAAAAATAAATACCGATCCGTAGACATCCTCTTAATTGACGATATTCATTTTCTCCAGAAAAAACCCGAAACCCAGGAGGAATTGTTTCATACCTTCAACGCCCTCTATGAAGCAAATAAACAACTGGTGTTCACCTGCGACCGACCGGTTTCGGAATTGAAAAACCTGTCCGACAGGTTGAGAAACCGCTTTGAACGGGGCCTGAATGTCGATTTACAGCCTCCCAATTTTGAAACCCGTTTTGCAATTCTAAAAAAGAAAATTGAAGATAAAAAGGTAGATATTCCCAACGACGTTATTGAATTGATCTGCAATAATGTTACGACAAATGTCCGCGACCTTGAATCTGCCCTTACTAAATTGATTGCATACGCGGACCTCGTGAACAAAAAGATTACCCTCACGATTGCCCAGCAGCAGTTAAAAGATGTTTTCTCAAGTCCCCGTCATTCAAATATTACCGTAGAAATGATTCAGCGGGTCGTTGCCGAATATTTCGGATTGTCCCATAATGACCTTCGCGGCAGGAAACGGACAAAGGCCATTGTCTTTCCCCGTCAAATAGCTATGTTTATCGTCCGTGAAATGACGGAACTTTCGACAACGGAAGTGGGTCTCGAATTCGGAGGAAGAGATCATACCACAGTGATGCATGCGTGCCAGCGAGTAGACAATAGAATGCGAACCGATCCTACCCTTGAACCGACTATTCAGCATTTAATTAAAACAATAAAGGAATATGGTACAAAAACCTAAAATTCTGTTATTGTGTTGTGGACGAATTGAGCATAGATAAAAAAGGTGTGGATATTGTTGCTGTTTTGTGCATAAATAGGATAAGTTATGAGAAATGTATTTTTTTGTAGAATATACAATAAGGAGTGTTATCCACAAAATAACGGTCCTTACAAATACTACTACTAAAATTTATATATATTAGGTAAGGAGCCTGATATGAAATTTATATGTGATAAAAACACCCTTGCAAGGGAAATCGCCGTTGCTCAAGAAATTATTTCATCGAGAAATGTGTTGTCCATCCTTTCTAATGTTCTTTTAGAAGCTGACAATAACACTCTCACAATTAAGGCAACGGATTTAAAAGTCGGGTTTGAAACGAACATTCCCGTAGAAGTGAGTGAATCCGGAAGCACTACCGTGTTTTGTGATAAATTTTTAGGAATTCTCCGTTCTCTTCCAGACGGAGAAGTGGAATTCGAACAGCAGGATTCCCGCTTAATTATCCGGCCGACAACGAAAAAAATCGACTTCCAGTTAAAAAGTATCGCTTCCGATAAGTATCCGGAGCTGCAGAGTATTTCGGAAGATCAGTATTTTTCTATGCCGCAGAAAGATATTTTAGAAATGATAACACAGACGGTATTCGCTGTTTCGGATGATGAAACCCGGTATTTCATGAATGGGGTATATTTTGAGAAACAGGATACTTCCTTAGTAATGGTTGCAACGGACGGAAGAAGATTGTCTTTTATCAGAAAAGAGGTAAGCGGAACAATTCCTGATTTTTCTCCGGTTATTATTCCTCCGAAGGTCCTCGGCCTCGTAAGAAAACTTTCTTCCGGAGAAGGAGAAGTTAAAATAGCTGTTTCGGAGAAATATATTTTTGTACGGTTTGACAATCAGCATATTTTTTCAAATCTTATTGACGGGCAATTTCCCAATTATAACAGAGTGATACCTGAACAGCAGCCTCATACAATACGGTTAGATAAAAAACCGCTTCTCGAAGCCTTACGGCGTGTTTCACTTTTAGTTGAACAAAAATCCAGGCGAATTTACTTAACCGTGAATGAAGACATTATCCTTCTAAAATCGGAAGAAAGTGAGATAGGAAGCGCGAAAGAAGAAATTCCCTGCGATTATAAAGGTTCTGAAACAAGTATTGCTTTAAATTATTTATATCTCGAGGAACCGTTAAAAGTAATTGAAGAGGAAAAAATTTCAATACTTTTTTCAGATGCATCGAAAGCAATAACCGTTGTCTCGGAGCCTCAAAAAGAATATCTGCATATTGTCATGCCTATGCAGATTGATTAATGGGGTTTCTTTCAATATATCCTTATCAGTTTAGAAATCTCTTTTCTGAAAAAATATCTACACAAGCTGAAGTGGTTTTTTTAGTAGGCGAAAACGGACAGGGAAAGACGAACTTTTTAGAGACGATTTATCTTCTCTGTTTCGGCTCTTCATTCCGGACGAATAACAATGCCGTTCTTGTTTCCCAGGGAAAGGAAGAAATGTCGGTTTACGGAGAATTTGAAGATACCGCGGGAGAGGACATGTTGACCATAGCAGTCGGTCTGAAGGACAAGAAAAAGGAAATAACGGTAAGCGGAAAAAAAATAAAAGACAGAAAGGAACTTGTCCGGAATGTCCCGTGTATTATTTTTTCTCATGATGATATTGAATTTGTAAAGGGATCGCCTGAACGGAAACGTTTCTTTTTTAACCAGGTAATGAGTCTGTATAAACCGGCGTTTATTGATTCTCTTCGCCATTACAATAAAATTGTCAAAATGAGAAACGCGGAATTGAAAGAGGGAAATATTGGGAACCTTGATATTTACGATGTTCAGCTTGCGGAGTACGGGAGGGTTATTCAGGAGGAACGGGAAGCAACAATCGGGGAATTTAACAGTACGTTTCATAATGTATACAAAAAGATACATCAAGATTCATCAATTCAAATTCGATACACCCCTTCCTGGAAG
>CAZSGZ010000002.1:0-41549 GCA_964606455.1 uncultured Spirochaetales bacterium | reverse complement strand
ATTCTGTCTCAACCGCCGGAAAAGAAACCCGCTGTTCCCGGAAACGGAGATATGCCCCGGTACGGGGATTAAAAATCCTCACTTCCGGGATAACTGCTTCAGCTTCCTTCCCCGCTGTCTGCCGATACGTACTGGTCCGCCGTCTGCTTCCGGCGTATCCGTAGGGATACACTGTTAACGGCTCCAATTCCTGCCCCTCCGCCGCGTGCAGATATGTCAGCCCCTCGCCCCGTATTTCCGGAAACCGCAAAAACGGAAAATTTCCTTCCCCGGAATATACCATCTCCGCCGTTACAAGCTGCACCCCCTGTACTTCCTCCCGGAAAATCCGGGCCGTAAACTCCATGTCCCCGACACCGTACACCGGAAAGCTGCCTTCTCCCTCCGGAAGCGGCAAAATACCCACACGCAGCTCCGGCAGTGTTCCCTGCAATCCGTCGACGGTTACTGCCCCGCCGGTAAGAACGAGTTCGCCTTCATCCGCGGGGTGTATCATATAGCTTGCCAGAGGCACGTTATACAAGTCCATATTCGCCGCATGTACGGAACGCGGCGCCGAAAGGTCCTCTATGGAACGGAGTACCGTTTCCGCCGGTGCATCGATGGAAACCCGTCCCGGACCGGAAGGATCCGTCTGCAAATTTGCCCACACCGTTACGGGAAAAGCCTGGCCGGCATACAGCTCTTCCCGCGGCTGCTCCCAGCTCAATTCCAGAGGGACCGTATTTGCCTCGTTTTCGACAAACAGGGCAAAGGGAGCCGTCCGCATGGCAGCGGAGGGAAGATGTATACTGAATGCCGGGACAAGATAACGGCCCGGCGCGTCGCCGCGCAGCGTATATTCTATGACGGTTTTTCCGTCCCGCCTGAGAGGGCGTATGAACGGTCCTGCCGTGTAGGAGAGACCGGCGGGGAGTGCCGGTTCATCAATGGAAACCCGGCCGGCATACTGATAATCAAGGTCAAAGCGGACCGCGGTTGTACCGTTTTTTTCGATGCGGCCGGGCTGTACCCCTCCGGTAACCGGCGGGTCCCCGCCGAATGCCGCCGGGGGGACGTTCAGCAGAATACAGCAGAAAATTACCAGTCCCGGGATTCGGTTTCCGCTGTTTCCGTAAACGGTTCTTGTTCCCATTTGGTACTCTCCTGCTGCCGAATGATATTCATGAGTGTTTCCATCATTGCTGTATCCGGCGTCTCCTGCCGGTCGGGCAGTTTATCCCCCGTACCCGGACCCTGCTCCCGGAAGTTCATCTGCCTTACACAGTACTCTAAATTGACCTTCGCCTCCAGCCGGTCCGGATACAGCCGTAAAGCCTGCAGAAACGCCTCGGCAGCTTTTTCATATTCCTGCAGACCGTACAGTGCCACTCCCCGGTTAAAACCGGCGCGGTATGCCGTTTCAGAACGGGAGGACCGGCCGGCCAATTCCCACATCGCCAGGGCACGTTCAGTTTCACGCAGATAGTAATACACGTTCCCGAGGTTATATTCCACAACCCGCCGGAATTTTGTTTTTTCCGCCGCGGTAAGATACACCGCAAGGGCCTCCTGGTAATTCCCCCTCCTAACATCCTGCCCGGCCCCGGCGACGCGGACAACGGGCTCTCCGCATCCGGAAAGTGAGAATAAAACCAGAATAAGGACACTTCCCGCAATTATTTTTTCCATGCCAATGACCGAATAAAAATGTAGACAAAACACAGGACAACCCCGGCACCGATAAACAGCGGATACCGCTGAACGGGAATATACCCGTAATCCGTGTCTCCGGTGCCCCCCGACGGGCCGTCTTTCCCGAAAACAGCGGTAAAATCGGTCCACCAGCCAGGGTCCGATAAATTAAAGTACCTGCCGTTATACTGTCCCGCAATATCCTTGAGCAGCCCGGGGTCCGCCGAGGTCAGGATGTTTTTATCTCCCTCTCCGCGGATCGTCGTTCCGGCTTCGGTCCCCGTTAAAAAGGTCCATACTTCCAGTCCCTGCAGTTCGCGCCGTATTTCCGGCCCGAGGGGGCTGCCTTCAAGGCCTTCACCGTCGCTTAATAAAAAAATATAACCCTTGCCGGGCCGTTCCGCCGGAAAACCCGCCGCGGCCGCGGCCAGTCCCTTTTCCACATTCGTGCCGGGCACGGTGCTGTAGCCGGGATTCATGCCGTCAATGAAACTGTTCACCGCTGTTCTGTCCCGTGTCAGCGGGACCGCCAGCACTCCGTTTCCCTTAAAAATCGTAACACCAACACTGCTTTCCTCAGCCGCGGAAAGAACATTCCGGACAAACAGCCGTGCCAGTTCCAGCCTGCCGGGCGTTACATCCCGTGCAGTCATGCTGTTTGAAATATCAATACACAGCATAATGTCCCGCCCCGCATAGAGCCGTTCCGTTTTCTTCTTACCCCATTCCGGACCAAGAAGGGCGCATCCCATTGCCGCAAACGCGATAACCAGCAGCGCCCCGGAAACGAGATTCGCAGCCGCGGCCTTTTTCCGTATTGCCTCTCCCCGGGAAAGGGGGTAAAAACGGACCAGCTTTCCGCTCCCCCGCAGACTTCCGAAAAGGATTGTTCCGAAAAAGAGTATTCCCGCGATACAGACAAAGGCAATTAAGGGCGGGGTAGAAAAAGCAAACCTCATACAAACGGCTCCCGCAGCAGAACCAGCCGCACGATAAAATGTACGGTAAAGAGCAGCAGCGCCGGCAGGAGAAACAAGCGGTACTTGTCCTGCTTCCGCCGTACAAACCCTGTTTCCACCCGTTCCGTTTCAATCCGGTCAACAATCCTGAACATTTCCGCGAGGGTTTCTTCATTCGGGGCCGCGAAAAACAGTCCGCCCGTTATCTCTGCAATATCCCGCAGCAGAGTTTCATCATAATAACTGATAAACGTTCCCCGGATTATTTCTCCGGTATCCGGTTCCGTATATTCCACCGTGGTTTCCCCCTGCCTGCCGAGTCCGCAGGTGTACACCACCGCGTCGATTGCCGCCGCTATCCGGGCCGCCTGCAGAGGCGGCATATCTCCCGCGTTGTTTTCCCCGTCCGTAAGCAGAATGATAATCCGCTTCACGGCGGTGCTGTGCTGCAGATGAGCACAGGCAACACCTAACCCCAGCCCGATGGCGGTTGTATCCCCCTGCCTTCCCGGTCCGAGCTCCTTAAGCCGCGACAGGAGTGTGCCGTAATCCTTCGTCAGCGGCACCTGCAGGGAAGCTTCCTCCCCGAAGGTAATCAGCCCGATATAATTATTTTTCCGCCCTTCGATAAAAGACCGGATGAGCTCTTTTGCCGCCTCGAACCTGTTGCCGGGCCCGATGTCTTGGGCGGCCATACTTGGAGATTCATCGATTACAAACAGAATGTCCGCCCCGCGGTTTAAATAAACCGTTTCCCGGCTTACATACGCCGGTCCCGCGGCGGCTGCCGCGGCTGCGGCAAGGGCAAGCCAAAAGAAGACCGCGGCCGCAGCAGCGGCTGCTCTGCCCGCCGGGGACTTCCCCGGGACGGACCCGCCCGCCGCCGCGGCGGGAAAGGGGACCCTAGCTCCCCGGCCTTTCCAAAAATGCCGCAGAAACACGGCGGGAACAAACAGCAGATATAAAAGCAGCAGGGCCGGCCGGGTTAAAATCAGCACCGCGCCCCCCCGTTCAGCTTCATAGGACCTATTTTTTCGACCTGCCGCGGCTTTTCCAGGAGAAAGGCAAAGGTTTCGATCGAGCGGATGTCCTCCTCCATCAGGGAACAGCTGACCGTTTTATTTCCAAAACGGACTTCATCGGCCCGGCGGAGTACCGGAATAAGATAAGACCCGGGCACCCGTTCCCGGACCTCTTCCCCCGTTACCCATCCGGCAATTTCCGTCGTGGTAAGATGGGAACAGGCAAATCCGCGGACCGTTTTTATCGTCTCCTTCGCCGCCGCCGCAAGCTGCCGGTATACGTCCCGCCGCGGTAATTCCGAACAGTTTCGCAGCAGATAGCGAAGTTTTTTCCGGCGGTCCAGCCTGCCTTTCCATCTGCCGAATGTTTGCACGGCACGATGGTATAGCAGAGGAGACCGCTTTACAAGAACGACGATAAAGGCCGCCGCGGCAGCGCAGCCGAGACCAAACAGCAGCAGGTACAGCCTCGATCCGGGGAGCAGCATCGTTTCCCGGAGGGGAGCAAAGGAGTAGTCCCCTTTATCCAGTAATGCAGCGGGGTGCAGTTCAATCCCGGTAATGGTTTGTTCTCCGTATCGAAGGGGGGGGAACATTCGCGGCCCCGGGAAAAACGGCAGGACCTGAAGGAAAATGAATACCTTTTCCCCCCGTTCCACCGTATCGATGGTTTTCACCTGAAACCATTTGTCCTCCCGCGGCAGATAGGGGGTCTCCCCGCCCGCGGGTGCTGCCCCGGAAAGTGTAATCCGCAGGGTAACGGCATCCCCGATAGAGTACTCCGGCGGAATTACCGTAACATCCTCTACCAGGGGCCCCGGCCCGGCATACAGAACAGCCGGAAGACCCGCCGCGAGAAGTATCATTGCCGCGGCAACAAGGGATACAGGCCGGTTCATTGCCGGGCCCTCCGCTTAAAAAATAGGTACAAGGCGTTCAGGGGGTCCCGGTCGGTGTAAATATCGGTATATTCCAAACCATTTCTCCTGAACTCTTCAGCCTGCCTCCGGTAATATTCTTGCAGGTCTTCCCCGCCGAGAACGGGAACGGTACTGCCGGTTTCAAGGTCCTTCAACTCCGTGTATCCTCTGCCGGGGAACGTAATTTCGGCGGGATCGATAATCCGCAGAGCAACCAGGTCCTGCCGTTTTTTCAAACGCCACAGCAAAAGGGGATCTATATCCAGTTTAAAATCGGAAACAAGAAAACAGATCCCCCGGCGTACGGCCGCCGTATAGAGGCTTTTCAGCGCGTTGTTCATGTCCGAACCCTTTTCACCCGAAGAAAATTCCAAAAACTCCTTCACACACCGGGCCGCGTGGACCGTCCCCCGTCCCGGTTTAATCCACTTTTCAACCTGCCGCGAAAACAGCACGGCCCCTATCCGGTCGCTGTTGTAGACCGCCGCGTAGGAAAGCGCGGCCGCGGCAATGGCCCCCCATTCCCGTTTGCTGCCTTCAGCCGTCCCGAAATCCATGGAAGCAGACACGTCAAAAACAATAAAAACAGGGAGCTCCCGCTCTTCCCGGAACCGTTTTGTATGCGGTGCACCGGTGCGGGCCGTTACATTCCAGTCGATGCTTTTAATGTCATCACCTTCCTGATACGGACGGACCTCTTCGATTTCCAGCCCCGGACCGCGGAAAACCGAACGGTAAAAACCGGAAAAGAGCCCCCGGGCGAACCGCGAAGAGGTGAAAATAATATTCCGTGCTTTCCGCTGTATGGCAGCCGGCGGCGTCATGGTATCGGTACTGTCCGCAGTATCCGTTCAATAATAGCGTCACAGGAAAGTCCCTCGGATTCTGCTTCGTAGGAGAGAATCAGCCTGTGCCGGAGTACCGGGTACACCGCTGTTTTAATATCTTCGGGAAGTACAAAATCACGGCCGCACAGCCATGCGGTTATCCTCGCGCATATGTTCAATGCAATGGCGCCCCGGGGAGAGGCACCGAAGGAAATATACGCGTTGGAAGCTCGCGTCGCCCGGACAATGTCCACCATGTAGGTCAGCAGTTCATCCTGCACCTGTATGCGCGAACAGTGCTGCCGAAGGAATGCAACGTCCTCTTTTCCGATAACCGGTTTGATATCCGGAAGCGTTCCGCCGTGAAGCAGCCGGAGGATTGCCGTTTCCTCCTCCTTCTCCGGATAGGAAAGAAGTATTTTTAACAGGAAACGGTCTATTTGGGCCTCCGGGAGGCGGTAGGTGCCTTCATGTTCTATCGGGTTCTGAGTAGCTATTACAAAAAACGGGTCCGGCAGCGGATAGGTTTCCTCCCCCACGGTGACCTGCCGTTCCTGCATCGCCTCTAACAGTGCCGACTGCACCTTGCCCGGGGCCCGGTTTACCTCATCCGCGAGAAGAATGTTGCAGAATACCGGACCCTGCCGAAAACGGAAGCCTCCGGTCTGCTGAATGTAGATAAGAGTTCCGGTAATGTCCGAGGGAAGAAGGTCCGGGGTAAACTGAATCCGTTTAAAATCCGCGTCGATACAGTATGCAATCGTTTTGGCAGCCAGTGTTTTTGCCAGCCCCGGCACCCCTTCTATAAGAACATGCCCCCCGGCTACAAGCCCCGTCAACAGCTCTCTCAGCAGCTGTTCCTGACCGACAACCGCGGTATGAAAGGCTTCACCTACTTTCCGTAAAATGTCTCCCGCCTGTTCCCGGCCGCTTTCCCGGTTGTCCATCAATGTTAACCTTTTTATTCTGTTTATGTTCTGTAATCCGCGTTTTCCCGTACATACTCGTAGGAAAGATCACTGCCGAAAACCATCCCCCCGCCCGTACCGCAATTCAGATCGACGCTTATGTCCACGGTCCTTTCATGCGGCGGATAGTTCTTTGCTTCACCTAAGGCGCACCGCTGAAAATATGAATTCAGCATCGCCTCCTTTTCATCATTCAAGAGGAACACTCCGTCACGAAAAACCGGGATTTCACCGATGCTGATTTTCGTTACTTCGGAGTGAAAGGGAAATCCGTTGTTTCCCGCGAAATCACCTAACGCCATAATAATGCGTCCTACATTCGGATCGTTGCCGAACACGGCTGTTTTTACCAGGGGGGAATTGATAATCGCCTTCCCGAATCCTTTCGCACTTTCCGCGCTTTCAGCCCCTTGGACCGTTACCCGGATTACATGGCTGGTTCCTTCACCGTTTCTGACCGTATCTTCCGCGAGTTTCATACAGACCGACGTAAGCTGCGTTTCAAACTCTGCTTCATCGGCATCTTCAACCCTGCAGGAGCTGAACATCAGGGCGGTATCGCTGGTGCTCTGATCGCCGTCGATGGAAATACAGTTAAAACTTTTTTCCATTACCCGGGGCAGCACCTCGCGGCAGTATTCCCTGGAAATTGTTAGATCGGTAACGATAAACACGAGGAGGGTTCCCATATTCGGTTCGATCATTCCCGCTCCCTTTGCGGCGGCAACGATCCTTCCGCCGCAGCATTCCGCCGAGCGGACCTTTGCAAAAGCGTCTGTCGTCATTATTCCTTCGGCAACGCTATACATGGAACCGAGTTTTTCCTTCGACTTCGAGCACATAACAGCCGCAAGGTCCTTTACCCCCGCTTCCATCGCCTCCACCGGCAGTTCCCACCCGATAACCCCCGTCGAGGAAGGAAAAATAACCTCTTTCTCTCTGTTCCCGTCGCTGCAGCAGCCGAGGGCCTGCGCAAAGGTCTTCACAACGCGCAGAGCGGCGTTCTTTCCGCCGGGGGCGCACACATTGGCAATTTTGTTGTTTATCAGCACTCCCCGTGCCGTTTCCGCATGCAGCATCTCCCGGCCGATGCTTACGGGAGCTCCGGGCGACTTGTTTTTCGTAAAAACTCCGGCAAACACCGGCGTCGGCCGAGACAGAAGCACCGAAGAAACGTTCATGACAAGCGGTTTGCCCGTCTTTTTTTCTTTCGGATAAAAGCTGAGAGGTACGGAAGACGCGAGAAACCCCTTCGGCAGTTCTGAACGGTTTTTACAAGCTTCTACATATGAAGCTGCATCTGTAAATTCTTCCATTTTAAATCCATCAGGTTTATTTAACAAAAAATTGCAGCAACTGAATAAAATAATAAATTGTTTTATATATTCCTGCGATCTTTTCTTTTACTTTTCCCTCAAAAGGACCTTCCAGCTCTTTCCAGTTAATAAGAATTTCATGGGGCTGTTTCTGATAATCTTCCAAACACAGTTTCAGGTTCTTTGCCACGGTGATGAGGTTTTGGGCGGAGCTTTTTAAAAGCAGCTGGGCTTTTTCGTTGATGTCCTTTATCTGCTGTTTTAAAACACTCATGCTGTTCGGGTCCCGGTCGGCTTTTGTTACCAACCCTTTTAATTTCGCACCTAATTCCCCCTCATCCGCAAGCGACTCATCGAACTTGAGAAGACGGTCGGAAAGCTCTAAGAGATGATGAAATGATTCGGACAGCTGCTGAGACATTACGTTTGAAGCCCACTGTCCTTTAATAAGGAGGATGTCGACAATTTCTTTTATGTCCCGCTTCACAAAGTCCAGCAAAAACGCTTTTAAATAATTCATCGGGGTGATATACACAAAACCGCCGAGCATCCGTTTCGAAAAAACCATATTGGCCTTTTCCGTATAAAACTTCATACGGGAAACGGCCGGTGTACCGAAAACCGCGATTGCAAGTTTGTCAATTTTACTGTTCCGCTTTTCCTGGAGGATTTTCTGAATCGTCATTTCCGCCTGTGTTTTCATTTTCGACAGATAGCCTTCGACAATTTTTTCCTTCGGCGGGTAGATGGTCACTTTATAATAAGGATCATCATCGATATGTTTAACAATCAGCTGCAGAATAGTCGAACGGCGGACGGCAACGAGGGCTTTCACCGCTTTTTTCCACTCTCCCCGGTTTATTACATCCTGCCCTTTATACTTCTGGAGCACGTTAAACACCGAGTCCCAGTCCGCGTCCGGGTCGATGATATGCAGAATACTTAAAAAATCTTTTAAATCGTCGGAAACATACTCCCCGTTTAAGGAATCGAAGTTGGGAGAATAGGAAAAATTATTCTCCTGCATATTTGAATCAAATTTTTTCAGCAGGAAATAGTAGTCAAAATCGATAAGTTGATGAAATATCTGTATTCTGTTGTACGTCGCGTTGATTTCCTTCACCGTTTCGTTGTCAAAAGCGGAAAAGAACGAGACCATTTCCTCTTTCAGCCGGGAGGCAACTTGTTTTACATCACTGTTTTCCACGGCACCGCGGATATTTTCCTCTTCAAAGGATTCCAGCGCCGCCTGCTGTTTTTCGCTTAAAAACGCCTCGATGAGGATCGCTTTCAGGGCCCCCGACCCTTCCGCGTTTTCCAAAAGTACCCGCGCCGGACCGAGGAGCTTGTAAAAACTGAAAAACCATTTCCCCAGCCCCGGGAGAACTTCCTTGGAAGCGGGCTTGTAAAACTTATATTTCTCCTTTTTCAGTTCCTTAGCTATGTCTTTTAACAAGCGCTTTTTTTCCCGTTCGGGGTCATCCCCGCCGGTAAAAAGGCTGATCAGCTTTTGTAAAAAACCGCCGCCGCTTTCTTTATCAGCAGCCACCAAATTCCCTCCATTTGCCTAAGTTTTCCCATCTAAATGGTACGTGATTTACAAGGTACTGTCAAACATATTTCGGGGGGCAATTGAAGAACTTGACAATAACGTTCAAGTTTTATTATTCTCTGCCTATGAATAAATTAGCGGCAGACTTAAATCAAGTATTGGAAGGGAGCACTGCTCTCGAATTATTGTCGGACTTCGGGAAACGTTTCTTTTTCCCCAAGGGAATTGCGGCCCAGGCGGCTGAATCGAAGGTAAAAGCCACCAAGTTCAACGCAACCATCGGTATGGCCTACGCGGACAAAGAACCGATCGAACTGCCGTCAATTAGGAAATATTTTCAGGGGCTGTCGAAAGCCGAGACGGTTGCCTACGCGCCCACCGGCGGTGAAAACGACCTCCGAAGCCTGTGGAAACAGGGGATTTGTAAAAAAAATCCCGGAATCGAAGAAACCGGAATTTCGGATCCGGTTGTTGTACCGGGACTGACAAACGGCATAGCGCAGATTGCCGACTTGTTCGTCCAAAAAGGAGACAACATCGTTGTTCCCGATATGTTCTGGGGAAATTACCGGCTGATATTCGAACAGAGAAACCAGGCCGTTCTCCAGGGTTTTCCCTTTTTTACCGAAGACGGCGGCTTGAATGTAAACGGGTTTGAAGAAACGATGCGGAATTCGGCCGTTAACAACAAAATTACCCTGATCGTGAACTTTCCCAACAATCCAACGGGATATTCCCCCACCAAAACCGAAGCGGAAAAACTGAAAGAGATGATAACCCGCCTCGCGAATGAAGGGTATAAAATTCTCGCCATCATGGATGACGCCTACTTCGGCCTCTTTTATGAAGATGACACATACAAACAGTCCCTGTTCTCCGTTCTCTACAACGCTCATGAAAATATTCTCGCGGTAAAAATAGACGGCGCCACCAAGGAAGATTTTGTCTGGGGCTTTCGCCTCGGCTTCGTTACCTTCGGCTGTAAAGGAATGACAACCGACCAGTACGGGGCCCTCAATAAAAAACTGACCGGCGCAATCCGGTCGTCGGTATCCAACTGCAGCAGACCGGCGCAATCGATTATCAAACACGCTTTGCAGGACCCGGAACACGAAGAGGCGAAGCGGCAGTACTTTGAGATCCTAAAAAAACGTTACGAAAAGGTCCGTGCCATCCTCGATTCGGCGCCTGCCGACATGCCCCTTACGCCCCTCCCCTTTAACTCGGGTTATTTCATGGCATTTACCGTTCCGAAGGGAAAGGCTGAGGAACTGCGGACAAAACTCCTGGAAGAGCAAGGAATCGGAACGATTTCCATCCAGGGCGATTACCTCCGGGTTGCGTTTGCGAGTATCGACGAGGAATACCTGGAAGAACTGTATTCGGCTATTTTCGAAGCGGCAAAGGCCGTTATCTAACCGGCAGCCTCCCCTGCCGGGTGTCACGGCGGCGCATCTCGTCTCTCAGCTCATGATAAAAACGCCCCTTCGGCCAGAAAGAGGACGGCGCGGCAAGGCGGTGCGGCGGCGTGTCGGTTGTTACCCGGTGGATGATCATTTCCGGAGGAAGTATTTCCAGGGCCCGGATAACATAGTCGAGATGCCGCCTGTCCGAAGGAAGCGAAAGCTCCCCCTCCAGGTATTCCCTGTACATCGGCGCTCCCTTCGTAACATGCAGATTGTGGATCTTGATCCCCCGCATACCCGCCTTTATAACAAAGCGCAGGGTCGCTTCGATTTCGTTCCATCCTTCTCCCGGCAGGCCGAATATGACATGGGCTGTCTGTTTTATTCCGAAGGAATGAAGAATTTCGCTGGCTGCGGTAAATTCCTCCGTCGTGTGTCCCCGGTTTATCCGCTTCAGCGTGGAATTGGAGGCGCTTTGCAGACCGAGTTCCACCCAGACATCGAAATCCTGTTTCTTATACGATGCCAGTAAAGCGGCTTTTTCCGCATCGATACAGTCGGGACGGGTGGAAACAATCAGTTCCCGGAAGCGGTGCAGTCCAAGGCAGTAGTCGTACATCGCTCGAAGCGTTTCCGCCGGCGCCCAGGTGCTGGAAAACGCCTGAAAGTAGAGCAGAAATATCTCCGCGCCGTAGCGGTCCGCCATAAACCGCACGCCCCGGTCTATCTGCCGCCGCATACTTTCCCTGTCGAAAAAACTTCTTCCCGCGCCGTCCTGGTAAACGGCCTGGGCGCCGTACTCGTCGCAGTAGGTACAGCCCGGCCGGGACCTGTCCGGCCCCCGGTTAGGGCAGGAAAAACCGCCGTCCACCGCCACCCGGTACGCCTTTCCGCCGTAGGTGTCTTCGAGATAATTGCTGTAGCTGTAGAAACGCTCCTCCCGTTTTCCCATCAGCCTATTATCCGGCGCCGGGGAAAAATTGACAACCCGCCTGTTGACAACGCCCGCTCACTTTCGTATTTTACTTGACATGAACAAACGAGGGACCTTCACCGGACTGCTGCTGCCGTTACTAGTGCTTCTATCTGCCGGCGGATGCAGCCTTTTTGTTCGGCCCACTGCAGTCCTGTGGTGTTCAGTTCCCGAATTTGCATCCTACACCGAGGTGTACAATTCTCAGCAGGACCTGTATAAAATCGAACTGGTCTACAAAGAAGATCCCGTAGCCGCTCTCGCATCGGCGGAACAGCAGCCCGACCTGATTGTAGATGAGCGCCTTACTTCCGTGAAGACAATCGATCTCTTCGCCTCATTGGAAAATATGTATAAAGAAGAACAGCTTAACCCGACGGTCTTCTATCCCCGGCTGCTGGAACAGGGGGTCCTTGAAGAAGAACAGGTACTGCTCCCCGTATCATTCCGGCTGCCCATGATTATTTTCCGCGGCGGCTTGGAAATACCCGAGGATGACAATTTGACCCTTTCCTTCGGCGATCTTAAAACAATCGCCGAAAGGTACGCCGTGGATTCCGAAGAGCTGCCCGAGACCCTCAGTTTTGTACCCTCCTGGGAACCTGCCTTCCCCTATTACACCTCTTATCTCCTTGGCGCGGACTACCGTGAATCGGCAACCGGCGAATTGATGTGGAACGCCCAAAATATCAACGCGGCGGTATCCGATTTGCAGCGCTGGAGTTCCGATATCAACGGCAGTCGGGACATAGAGGTGCGGTTTACGGAACGGCATCTGTACAATCCCGGCTACAAATTGGTCGATACGGGAAGGATCATCTTCTACTACATGAATATTCAGGACTATTTCAACATACCCCGAAACAAGCGGGAAAACCTCGACTTTCGGTGGTATGGAAAAGAAAATGAAAACCCCATAGCCGACGATATCCTCTATATGGGGATGTACAAAAAAGGAAGAAGCAGGACCGCCGCGAAAAATTTTATCCAATGGTTTTTTTCCACCAAGACCCAGCAGGAACTCCTGGAAAACTCGCAAAACAAGCGAATCCGCACTTTCGGGATAGCCCAGGGGTTTTCTTCTCTCATCCCGATTAACGAACGTGAAATTCCCCGCTATATCCCGGAGATGACGGGAAGAATCCTCCCGGCAGAATATATCTCCGTTCCGCCGCCCCTTCCGCCCGAGTGGGAACGAATTAAAAACGAAGTTCTTATACCATGGTTTTCGGACAAACTTGTCTCCCAAAGAGCCGGTTCTTTAGAAGACAGCCTTCAGAGGTGGTATCTCCAGTCTCCGGACCGGTAAACCAACGTACACCCGATATCCCGATACCCACGGTTTTTTTCATTGACAGCAGCGGACCCATACCGTATCATTGCAGGTTATAAGATAATTTTTTTTTGGAGGATAAGATAATGGCCACAGTAGAGATGAAAGACCTGACCAAGGTATACGGCGGGAAGGTCAAGGCGGTTGATAAGGCAAATATCACCGTCAATGACAAGGAATTTGTCGTTTTAGTCGGTCCGTCCGGGTGCGGAAAAACAACAACATTGCGTATGGTAGCGGGACTCGAAGATATTACCGAAGGTGACCTGTACATCGACGGGAAACGGGTAAACGACACGCCCCCGAAAGACCGGGACATTGCCATGGTGTTCCAGAACTATGCCTTATACCCTCACATGACGGTATACGACAATATGGCATTCGGCTTGAAAATTAGAAAATTTAAAAAAGACCAGATCGACCAGCGGGTAAAAGAGGCCGCGCAGATTCTCGACATCGAGGAGCTGTTAGACCGTAAACCGAAGGCCCTTTCCGGCGGGCAGCGTCAGCGGGTAGCCGTAGGGCGCGCGATTGTACGGCAGCCGAAGGTGTTTCTTTTTGACGAACCCCTGTCTAACTTGGACGCGAAACTCCGTGTTCAGATGCGGGCGGAGATCTCTTCCCTTCATAACCGGCTCAACGCCACCATGATCTACGTTACCCACGACCAGGTGGAAGCAATGACCATGGCCGATAAGATCGTTGTTATGAAAGGCGGGCTGATCCAGCAAATCGGCAGCCCCCTGACGCTGTACAACAAACCGGTCAACCGTTTCGTAGCCGGCTTTATCGGAAGTCCCGCCATGAATTTCATGTCGGTTACCGTCAAGGACCAGAGCGGGACCCTCTATCTCGACGAAGGGGACTTTCAGCTGGAAGTACCTTCCGGGCAAGCCCCCATTCTGAAGGATTACATCGGCAGACAGGTTGTTTTCGGCATACGGCCGGAAGACCTCGATTATGTTCCGAAAGAGATCCAGGGGAAAACGATGAAAACCGAAGTGACCGTTGTCGAACCGTTAGGAGCTGAAATACATTTGTACATAACAACGAAAACACACACCATCGTTGCTAAGGTAACCCCCGATCACGTCTTCGAAGTTGGAAAGTCAATCTATCTGCAGCCGAACATGAACAAGACAATATACTTCGATTTGGAAACTGAAGAAGCCTTGAATGTAGAAGCTTGATCAAATACAAGAGAGAAGATACCCTATACGCCGGTCTATAAGGCCGGCTTTTTATTTTTCAAGATAACGGAAATACGTGAACAGACATTACAATTATAAATTCGAAAAGGAAATGGTCGTTATCGGCCCCGGCGAGCGGTTTACCTCAAACGAGGACCTTATCATCAGTACGGTCCTCGGCTCCTGTGTTGCCGTATCATGTTTTGACACCAAAAAGCGCTTCGGAGGCATTAATCATTTCATGCTCCCGGGGGATGATTTGGACTCCTACACCATGGGAAAAACCGGCAAATACGGTATTCACGCAATGGACCTGCTTTTCGAAGACATGCGGAGGCTCGGGGCGGAAAAAGGCAGCATGGAAGTAAAGGTTTTCGGCGGCGGGGCGGTGTTAAAACTGCAGGGGCGGGGCTCTAACAGTGTTCCCGACAACAACATAAAATTTACCTTCCGGGTCCTGAAGGAAAAATATAACATACCCGTTGCCGCGTCGGATGTAGGCGGAGATTACGGAAGAAAAATCTTTTTCTTTCCCGCCACCGGCAGGGTAATGATAAAACCGTTAAACCGCGGCACAATCACCCCGGTTATTCAGGAGGAACTTCAGATAATTCGGGAATTACGCAGGGACTAAAAACGGGCCGCAGCAGAGGCGTATCCAACGGCAGCGCGCCGAAAACAGCCTTCCATACGGCAGCGCTTTCCATACACAGATACACCGGCGCCTCCACCCCGGCATTCCGGAGAGCGTCGAGCATTTTCCTGTACATTCCGATCCGTTTTACCTGGAGATAACGGAACTTCCCGTCCCGGCACCGTACGAACTCATCATAGAGATAGGGGCGGTCGGCCATTTTATCCTTCAGCTCCGGCGGATACCGTACCGTCCCCATGCTGATCCAGACAATTTTCCGCCGCTCGAATTCACCCAATGCTTCCGCAAGGGGCAGATACTCCTCCTCCCAGCCCGCGGAATAGATAATCGGATCGAAATGGAAAGCAATATTGTAACCGGCTTCGACCGACCGCCGGGCGGCGGCCAGACGGCCGCGGACCGGCGCCGCTCCGGGTTCTTCCGCATCGGCGAGAGACTGCGGATTGAGGGAAAAGGCAATAACCGCGTTCCCCTTGTTTCCAATGTCGAAGAGATGGTCGACGAAATCGGTTTTTGTCTTCATTTCGAAGTAGACATTTTCATACTCCGAAAGGGCTTCCACAAAGGGGCGGGACAGGTCAAAGAGCGGATCAAAGAGCAGCGAATCCCCCACCTCGCCGGTACCGACCCGGATGACCGTATTCGGATTTGCCTCGGCAATACGCCGTGCAGCTTCAATTCCCGGGGCGGGGTCCGCGAACACGGTAATCGGTTCGAAATTCAGATACCACCGCATAATGCAGTAAGTGCAGCCGATGCTGCATCCGGTGTAAAGATTAACCGTAAGATAGTTACAGCAGAGATGTCCCTTCGTCCCCGGACAGCGATCGAGCATCCGTCCCGTCTGATGGCTGATGAAGAGCGTTTCGGCATTTCGATGAGCTTCGGGTATTTCCTCTTTATCCGCCACTTCGAAGTACCCCGCCCCGGGGAGCCGCCGCCGCACACGCTCCACCACCGGCAGCCCGGCAGTCCGGGAGGAAACGTAGAGCCGTGAGATATGTTCAGTGTAAAAGTTCGAACAGTTCATGCCCCGTCCCTTCAAGCCGCGAGAGGTTAGCGATTATCCGGTGCAGCTGTTCTTCCGACTTCCAGCGGAAGCGCAGTGTAAAGTCCTCCCCTTCGAAATTCGGCGGAGGAATGCATTCGATCCCCGTACCCCGGAGATATTTCCCGCGGTATTCCTCCAGCCGCTGCTCCATCCGCGTCAGCTGCGGATACCGTCTGTTCCTGAGCTGTTCCAGAGGCGCCGGTGATGTAAGCAGTGTTTCGGCAAAAGCGGCGATTTCCGCCCCGCGCAGCCGGTCCCGCTTCGCCGTCTCCGTCAGCATCAGCAGAAACTGCCGCCGGGACGAGAAACTCAAGGCATGCAGTATCGGAAGCAGGAGAGTAAACGCCGGCCCCGGTAAATCCGCGATGCGTTCACCCGTCTTTATATCGAGAAGCCCGGAATCCACTGCTTTCCGAACATGTTCCGGAAGTTTTAGAAATATTTCGGTCGGGGGAATAAATGACCCGTCGGTTTGTACAAGTGAAAGCAGGTCCTGCCCGGGGGTCATTTCGGGAAAATAGCGGATACATTCAAGGATATCCGCCTTCTCCCTCCACATGTACCGGTCCGCCCTGTTTTCCAATGTAAGGGCAAGCCTGAGCCCTTCTTCCGGGGCCCCGTCAATGGAGACACAGGCAAGCGTGTCAGCCCCTTCCCGTACCGCCGCTTTCAGGACTTGAAAGCCCCAGACAAGGTAATTCCCCATCACCGGCAGAGGAGGAAGGCACCCGGCATGGAGCAATTCAGCCGGAATAGGGGAGGAAGCGGAAAAAATGTTGAAATTTGTCCGCAGCTCTTGTAATTTCTCCACTTTTTCACGATACATAAGGGTAGAGTAACTGATTTGTTGACGCTGTTACAAGGGCGGGTTATACTTTATACGAGGAGCGGTCATGAAAAAAATAGTAGGATTATTTATTATAGCTGTATTACTGCTGAGCCTTTCCTTCTGTGCGTCTGCCCCGGAAGAAGAACCGGAAGAGGTTGCCGAGGTAACCGAAAAACCGGCTGAAGAGCCGAAAGAAGAACCGAAAGAGGAGCCGGTAGAAGAGCCGAAGGAAGAGCCGAAAGAGGAACCGGTCGAAGAACCAAAACCCGATCCCGTTTCGGAAAAAGATATTCAGCTTGCAAAAGACGCCCTCGAACGAGCGGAAGCCGCGGACGCTAAAATTTACGCGACAAATCTCTACGCGGAGGCAAACAATTCCTACAACGAGGCAATGGGCCTCCTCGAGTCGGACCCCGACAAGGCCCGGGAACTGCTTGCCGCGGCGGCTGACAAAGCGAATGAAGCCTTCGATACCGCCGTGTATGCCCTCTTCGATAACTATACGCTGAAATTTAAACAGTACGAACGCCGGCTGAAGGACATCGAAGCCGATAAATTCCGACCGGAAAAAACAAGCGACCTGTACGATAAGGTGGAAAACGCAATTGCCCTCTTCCAGGACGAAAACTTTGCCGTAGCAAAGAAAACCGCCGACGAACTGCTGCTGGAATTGAAAGAGTTTTACGAAAAACTGGACGAAGAAATCCGCTGGGCAAATATTCTCAAACGGGACACCGAAATGTATTTGGACGAAGCAGAGGAAGTGCAGGCCTATATTTGGGCGCCTGAGAAACTGGAGGATTCCGTTACCATGTATACCTTCGGACTGGAAGCCTTCCGCCGGTACCAGCTGGATGAAAGCATCGATTATCTCGCGGAAGCCAAAGGACTCGGCCTCCAAGCGGTACGCATCTCCCCTCAGCGAAAAGAGGAATACCGGACCGAAGCCCTCCGGAAAGAAATAGAAGAGGACATTAAGGAAGCTTCGGAAATGACAATTATGACCGAAGACGGCACCATCATCGAACCGGAACCAAAGGAAAATAATACTCCCGGGGAAAAACAACAATCCTATAAACTGCCGGCGGACGAAAAGACCGCGGTCCTCGGGGATGTAAGCAGCCGGACCCTCCTTGAAGAGGCCCGGGAACTGTATGCCCTCGGAGTCGCCGAAAAGGAAAAAGGCAGCTACACGAAGGCCAACGAATATTTCCGGGAAGCCGGCAGGCTGCTGCACGAGTACAAATCGATGTCCGTGGGACAAACAAGGGTGGTGGAAGTATATGAAAAACATACCCTTTGGTTTATTGCCGATCAGGAATGGAACAATTCTTTTTACTGGCCCCTGATCTGGGAGTACAACCAGGAGACGATAAACGATCCCGACCTCATTTATCCGGGGGAAACGATTTTCATCCCGGTCAGGTGAAATGACACGTCATTTCGGGCCCGGCCCACGTTAGTTGCGTTGTACCCTCCTCCAGCCGCCGATTGAAGATTTCTACTTCACTCCCCATCGGGCTTCCGCACTGGGGCTGCAGGCGGCAACGGCCCTTCTCCGGCGCCGGGGCCACCGCGTAACCGTCTTCAACTTTCCCGGGGAGAACAAAAAATCGCGAATACCTCTTCCCGCCCCATTGTCCTACTTGCGGCCGTTTATCCTGCACAATGAAACCGGTCCGGTTTCCTTCTTTCATTCCTTCAGCCGTTTCGGCCCGAGTGCAGCCGACTGCGCGGAAGCAGTTGCCTCCTCCAGACCGGATGCCGTGTTCCTCTCGGTAATGGCATTCTGCTACAGCAGCCCGGCAATAGAATTGGCCGAAGCGCTTCAGCAGCGTCTCGGCGGCGGGGGGGATAAAGTACCGATTATTGCATGCGGCGCGGGAGCTTCCGTGTACCCCGGCTATTACCTCGATTCCGGGGCGTTCGACGCGGTCCTGCCGGGGGAAGCCGAAGCCGGTCTCGTCCCTCTCCTGGATGTCCTTGAATCCGGAACGTACCCGAACTCCCGGACAGAACAGTCCTTCGGCACGCCCTGCATTCCCCCGCCCGAGGAGGACCTCGAATTCCCCCTTACCGTTACGGGCAGGACGAAGAAACGGGTTTTTCTCGCGGCCTCCGCTACAAGGGGATGCGGGAAATCCTGTTCTTTCTGCTCGGTACGGCTGCACCACGGAAGGGGGCAGCGGAAGGTCCCCCTCCGGAGGGCATCGGAGGAAATCCGCCGGATAAAAACCCTGCTTACAAGTACGGGCGCCGGAAATCTTCCGGTAAGTATTAATTTTGAAGATGACAATCTCTTCAGCGAACCGGAGTATGCCTTTGAGCTGATCCGGCTTTTTAAGACCGAATTCCCCAATTCCTCCTTTACATCGGAAAACGGACTTGACTATCTGTGTCTGGACGAGGAGATCATCAACGGAATGTTCGAAGCGGGGTTCTTCAGGTTTAACTTGTCCCTCGGCGCGCTCGAGCCCGCGGCCCTGAGGGGAAACAACCGGTACGGGGACCCGGAGCGGTTAGAAGCGATTGTCCGGATGCTGCAGCGGAGAGGAATAACTCCCGCGGTCTTTTTTATCTGCGGGCTGAAGGAGGACACTCCGGAAACGGCGGTAGAAACACTTCTGTTTCTGAACAGGCTTCACGTGAAAACCGGAATTTCCCTCTTTTATCCGGTGCCGGGTCTGGCACCCCTTACCGCGGAGGAGGACATTACGGGAATGAACGAATTTCACCCGCAGCTTACCGCGGGCTCTTCGGCTTATCCATGGAACGGAAGCCTGCGCACCGATCAGTTGATTACCGCCTTCCGGCTTGCCCGCTTTAATAATCTGCTGTTATCCGGTACCAAGGAGGAAGCGGATAACATAAGCTGGAAAACGATTCCCGGCCTCGACCGGCAAATGGTTAAGCTGTATGTTACAAACTTGACAAGTATATGAGCCTAACGTAGGATTAATCAAATTGAAGGAGAACTACATGAAGCAGGAGAACTACACCCTGGCGATAATAGGATGCGGCACGGTAGGGGGAGCGACCGCCGCACGGCTGGTGCGTGACGGCAGCCTCTACAAAGAGCGGACAGGAGTTTCTATCAGTCTAAAATATATTATCGATCTCGATTTTACCCATGCAAAGCAGCTCGGTCTTCCGGAAAGCCTGTTCGAGAAAGACCTGAACAAGGCATTGGAAGATGAAACCGTCTCGGTGGTGGCCGAGCTTGTGGGGGGAACAACCATTGCAAAAGATATAACCATAAAGGCCCTCTCCGCGGGAAAACACGTGGTAACCGCGAACAAGGCCCTCCTTGCACACCACGGTACGGAGCTGTTTGCCCTTGCCCGGAAGAACGGCGTCAGCCTGGCATTCGAAGCAAGCTGCGGCGGCGGAATACCTATTGTCCGGGCGCTGTACGACGGTCTGCTTGCCAACCGGATCGATGCTATCTACGGCATCGTAAACGGGACTTGCAACTATATCCTTACCGCCATGACCCAGCAGGGACAGACATATACCGAAGCACTGGACGAGGCACAGCGGGACGGTCTGGCGGAAGCCGATCCCACCCTGGATGTTTCCGGAATGGACAGCGCCCACAAACTGACCCTCCTCGGTTCACTGGCCTTCGGTAAACGTGTCGGCCTCGATTCAATACCAGTGGAGGGGATCGATTCGCTTGATTTAATGGATGTCAATTTCGGCAGAGAACTGGGTTATATCATAAAGCTGCTGGCGGTTGCTCAGCGTACCGACACGGGAATTTCCTGCCGGGTCAGGCCCGCTTTTATCGGCAGCGATCATCCCCTGGCCTGGATTTCCGGACCCTTTAATGCCGTCAGTGTCTACGGCCATACGGTGGGCCACACCATGTATTACGGACGGGGCGCCGGCGGCAGCCCCACCGCGTCGGCTGTTATCTCCGATATTCTGTCCATATGTCTGAACACCTATCCCGCTTCCTACGGCGAACTTCAGCTGTGGCCGGACCTGACTGAACCGGCCTCGGTTACACCGATGTCCGAACTGGAGGGGAGATATTATATCCGGCTGATGGTGGAGGACAAACCGGGGGTGTTCGCAAAAATCGCGGCTGTGTTCGCGGATCACGACATCAGCATTTCATCCGTACTGCAGAAGGAACCCCCGGGACCCGAAAACGAACCGTCGGTGGTCCCTATCGTTATCATTACCCATACGGCGAGAGAAGGAAATGTTCGGGAAGCCCTGAAACAGCTTGAATCCCTCGAATCCGTAACTAACCAAGCCGTCTGCATCAGTATTGTAGACGAATACAAAGAGGACATATAAATGGAAATTATCAAGTATACCGTTCAGCCGAACATTCCGGACAATTTAAAGCCTCTGAAAGAGCTCGCAAACGACCTGTGGCTAAGCTGGAATTTCGATGCCGTATCGCTGTTTATGCGCCTGGACTACGATGCCTGGGTAAAGGCCCGGCAGAACCCGGTGAAAACGCTGGGCTTTACGCCGCAGGAGCGGCTGGAGGAGCTTTCCAAGGACGATTCCTTTCTTACCGCCTTGAATCTCGTGTATGAAAAATACAGGGCATACAAAAGCGGTGAAACATGGTATACCGGCAGCCGGGACCGTGCAATCTGCTACTTCTCCATGGAGTACGGGCTGGATTTGAGCCTTCCGATTTACAGCGGCGGGCTGGGAATCCTCTCCGGAGACCACATGAAATCATCATCCGATTTGGGTATACCCCTTATCGGAATCGGTCTGCTGTACCGGCAGGGATACTTTACCCAGTACCTGAACGCCGACGGCTATCAGCAGGAATCATATCCGGAAAACGACTGGTACAATATGCCGGTACAGCAGTGTGTGGACGAAAACGGTAAACCCCGTTCCATCTCCGTTACCATGGCAGGCAGTGTCATTACCGCCGACATTTGGGAGGTGAAGGTGGGCAGAAACAGCCTCTACCTGCTGGATACAAATATCGATGAAAACACTCCCGAAAACCGGCTGATAACGGCCGCCCTTTACGGGGGCGATAAAGAGACCCGGATGAAACAGGAAATTCTCCTGGGCATCGGGGGCCTCTACGCCGTAAAAGCTTTGGGCTACACACCTGCCGTAGTGCATATGAACGAAGGACATTCCGCTTTTCTCGCCCTGGAACGGATTCGTGAACTGATGAAGGAAAAGGGACTTTCCTTTGAAGAAGGGCTGCAGGCTACCTGGCCGACTTCCGTTTTTACCACCCATACTCCCGTCCCGGCGGGGAACGAACGGTTTCCTTCCCACCTGATGGAAAAATATTTTCACGGAATGGCGGGGGAACTGGGACTGAACTGGAACGATTTCCTGGCTTTGGGGAAGGCAAATCCGGGAGATCCGAACGAAGAGTTCTGCATGACCGTTCTCGCCCTCCGGCTGTCCGCCTACAGCAACGGCGTCAGCAAACTGCACGGCGAAGTTTCCCGTAACATGTGGCGTAATCTGTGGCCTGATCTTCCTGCTGATGAAATACCCATCAAGCACATAACCAACGGTGTCCACCCCAGGACATGGCTTTCTCACGATCTAACCGATCTTCTAGACAGATATTTCGGTCCCCGGTTTTACGATGAGCCGACAAATTTGGAAATTTGGGAGCGGATGAACAGAATATCCAACGAAGAATTGTGGCGGACCCACGAGCGGCGCAGGGAACGGCTTGTCGCCTTTACCAGAACCAGAATGCGGCGGCAGCTGGCGCGGCGGGGAGGTACGGAGGCCCAGGTAGCCCAGGCCGATGAAGCCCTCTCACCCTACGCCCTGACAATCAGTTTTGCCCGACGCTTCGCTACATACAAACGGGCAACCCTTTTGTTCCGCGACCCGGACAGGCTGATGCGGCTGCTTACCGACAAGGACAGACCCATTCAGCTTATATTTGCCGGAAAAGCGCATCCCCACGACATCCCCGGCAAAGAACTGATTAAATCCATCGTCCACTTTGCAAGCAACCCCGAAGTACGGAATAAAATCGTATTTCTGGAAAATTACGACATGAACATCGCGAGCCACCTTACGTCGGGGAGCGATCTCTGGCTCAATACCCCCCGGCGCCCCTTGGAAGCAAGCGGAACAAGCGGAATGAAGGCGGCAATAAACGGCGTTTTGAATGTTTCGGTCCTCGACGGATGGTGGGCGGAGGCGTACAAACCGGGCATCGGATGGTCCATCGGAAACGGGGAAAGTTACGAGAACGAAGAACTGCAGGACGAAATCGAGAGTAAAGCCCTGTACGATTTGCTGGAGCGGGAAATTATTCCGGCTTTCTACAGCCGGGGACGGGACAACCTGCCTCGGGAATGGATTGCAAAAATGAAGGAAAGCATTCAGTACGTAGGGGAACATTTCTGCTCCCAGCGGATGCTTCTCGAGTATTCAACCCGCTTTTATCTCCCGGCTATGGAAAACTATCACAGCTTTATCGACGGTGACTACCAAAAGGCAAAGGATTTGGCACAGTATATGTCGAAAGTAAAGAAAGGCTGGAAAAACATATCCGTAAGCAATATCTGCTGTTCCTCCCCACCGGTGTTAAAGGTGGGACAGGACCTCCTTGTAACCGCCGATGTGCATCTCGGCAGTCTTACCCCCGAAGACGTAACGGTAGAACTGTATTACGGCCACCTGACCAGCAAGGAGGAATTCGAAAACCCTCAGCGGGCGGAAATGCAGCCCATGCAGCCGGAAAAGCCGGAGAAAGCCGCGGGAACCATAATTCACTACAAAATCGAAGTGCCCTGTACGCTCACCGGCCAGCAGGGGTATGCGGTCCGGGTCATTCCGAAACATCAGTATTTAGCCCATCCTTTTCTGCCGGGACTGATTAAATGGGCGTAAAGCAGCCGGGCGTATGAAATTTCCCGTATTTGATCACTACGTAACGGGAACCGCCGTCCCCGTATCCGCGCTGCGGAGCAGCGAAAGCCGCGGAATTGGAGAATTTGCCGACCTCGTCCCGTTCGGAAGCCTCTGCAAGAAGTGCGGAATCGAGGTAATCCAAATTCTTCCAGTTAATGACACGGGATTCCAGGTATCTCCCTACTCCGCGGTAAGCGCCTTTGCCCTGCACCCGGTGTATCTCCGCCTGCAGGACCTTCCGGGCAGTATGGCGGTACAAGAAGGTATTGATGCTCTGAAATCCGGCCGCTACGGCGGTGAACGGATTGTCTTCCGGGAGGTCCTTGAAAAAAAACTTGCGCTCTGCCGGCAAATTTTTTCAGCAGCTTTTTCGGAGATCGAGAAGGACGGAGAAATAAGCCGCTGGATTGAAAACAACGGCTGGGTGAAGATATACAGCGTTTATAAATGTCTGAAACAGGAAAACGGAGAAACCTCGTGGGTCGAATGGCCGGACCATACCCGCCCGAGCGCGGAAGAAATCGACGGGTATTGGAACGAACATCGGAAGGAGACCCTCTTTCACGCATGGATGCAGTATTATCTTAACCGGCAGCTGCGGGAAGCCGCGGAAACTCTGGACAGCATTCACATTGCCCTAAAGGGTGATTTACCGATACTTATGACTGAAGACAGCGCCGATGTCTGGATGCACCGCTCCTATTTCCGGATGAACATCCGCGCCGGCGCGCCGCCGGATATGTTTTCGGATGAAGGGCAAAACTGGGGATTTCCGATATATAATTGGGAAAATCTTGAAAAGGACGATTTGTGCTGGTGGAGGGACCGGCTGCGGCAGGCGGCAAAATTGTATCATGCCTTCCGGATCGACCATGTTCTGGGATTTTTCAGAATATGGGGTGTGCCGGAATATGAAGAATCGGCATCCATGGGATATTACGTTCCGTATCAGTATATTACTCACACCGCTTTAGAGTCTTCCGGCTTTTCTAACGAGAGGATATCCTGGCTGTCGAAGGCACATATACACAAGGATGAAATTACCGCGGCCCTGGGCAATTCGGCGGAGGAAGTGTATCCCTATCTGCGGCAAATCGAAAACGAGGACCTGTTTCTTTTTGATGAAAAAATCCGCGGCGGCGCCGACATTGAAAAACTGCCCCTTGCCGAAGGGGTAAAAAACGCAATGAAGACTTGGAAAAAAGAGAGGGCCCTTGTTACCGTCGAACCGGGCAGGTACGCCAATGCCTGGCATTTTACCAAAAGCCGGAGTTACAACGCCTTGCAAGACCACGAAAGACGGGAGCTGCATCAGATAATCGATCAGGCGGGAAAAACTTCCGAAAAACTGTGGGAGAAAAACGGAAAGAAAATTCTATCTTCCATGAAAGAGGAAACCGACATGCTTGTCTGTGCCGAGGATCTGGGAGTCGTTCCCGACTGTGTTCCGAGGGTCCTCCGGGAACTGGGGATCCTCAGCTTGAAAATCGGCTTCTGGTCCCGGTACTACCATTCGCCGGGAGAACCGTTTATTCCGGTTTCGGAGTACCCTTTCGAAAGCGTGGCAACCCTTTCGGTCCACGACTCCTTTGTGTTCCGGGAATGGTGGGAACGGCACGCGGAGTTCGATGAGCGGATGGACTTCTGCTCGGCCATCGGTATCGAAGACATATCGAAGAAACCGTACACCGTTCAAACGGCCCTGCAAATTATCGGCGGGTTTTTTACCGCAAACTCCTTTCTGTGCGTTCTGCAGATTCAGGATTTTTTTGCAGTCGATCCTTCACTAAGGAAACCGGCGGAAGAAGAACGAATAAACACCCCGGGTACCGTGCTGGAAAAAAACTGGACCTACCGCATCCCTGAAACCGTGGAAGAACTGCTGCGGAATGACCGGTTCTGCAGCAGCATACAGAAGCTTACCTCCCTCCGTCGGAACCGACGGCTTCCCTAGACCTGCGATTCATAGACCTGCGGCTTCCCGGGAAAGACCGGAACAAACGAGAGATCCGGAACAACACCGTGGACGCTGCCGTCCCGCAGAAAAAAGAGCATACACTCCGGTTTTTTGCCCGACAGTTCTTCCGCCGCTTTCGCGTAGAGCTGCAGCTGCACATCATGGAGGGATGGAACGAAAAGACGGTCGGTTTTAAAATCGACTACATAGACGGCTGTTTCCGTTTCAAAGTATAAGTCCATTCTTCCGAAAACAAAATACTCATTATCCTCCGCCGCGTACCGGGAGATAAAATCAAATTCCGTTTCTATACGGCAGGCTCGCCGCAGCTGTTCCGCTATGGGATCGGCAAAAAAGCGGCCGGCCATTTCTTCGATACCCGCAATAATACGGGGCAGCATGGCCCCGGGGAAAGCGTTTATATACTGTTCCGGTATATCTTCACGCGCGTAGGTGTTCCGTATCTTCTGTTCCATAATGTAATGCGCGAGGGTCCCGAAGGCCGCCGGATATCCTTCCTCCGCTGCCGTTTCTTTCAATTCCTCTTCCCAGTCAAAAACCGGCAGTTCCCGGCCCGCGGGTTCTCCGCCGCCACCTTCTTCCGCCGGCTGATATTCCGCAAGTTCCGTTACGGAAAAGTCCCGCCGGGGAAAATTGAAATCCAGGACCGGCCGGTTTTCATACAGTTCAATTTTAGCGTCGATGCTGCCCGCGCCGGATTCCCGCGGCCGGGGCCGTATGCTGCTCTTCGGGACCGGCGCCATGGTCCTGAGCACCGCGCTCCCGCCGAATATCCGGCAGCCGGCTTCCGCCGGGGTGTCCCCGGACACCCCGGCGGCCTTCAAAATCATATTCAGCATTGCATCGTCCGAGTTCCGGTTATTCCGGTGGTGATACCCGGAAATGAACAGATGGTCCCTGGCCCTGGTGCAGGCAACATAGAGGAGTCTTTTCACCTCCGCGGTCTCCATCATTTTATGTTCATCCGCCATCAGGGTGTAAAAATAGTTGTCCCCGCTGCCGCCGGTAAACGTTATACCGTACTCCGGTGAAACGTAAAACAGCTCCGTCCCAGCGCCTCTGTTTCCCACATTACCGGTATTCGCCAGCAGCACCACGGGGAATTCGAGGCCCTTGGATTTATGGATCGTTACAATCCGTACTCCTTCGGATGAATTTTTCAGAATATCCAGATCTTCCAAACGTTCATACTTGCCCAGGTTCCGCCGCATAAAATCGAGAAACTCCGACAGGGGCATTCCCTTCCGATCAGCGTCAACCGCCAAATAGTACAGATAATCGAAATATTCCAGGTACGGGTGGTATGCCGGGTTCGTCAGCAGGAGATAGCGGTAGCCCTGTTCGTACCAGATATACCGTACAATTTTTCCAATCGTCCAGGCATCGGTTTTCTTTTGTAAAAATTCGAAAAGCTCCTTTCCCGCGGCGTATCTATCCCGGTCCGCCGCGTCTATCTCAAGGTTGTCGGCGGACTTGGGAAAGGGACCCTCTTCCCCCTCGAGGAGAAGGAGTTTCAGCATCGTTTCATCGGAACATCCGACTAAGGGCGACCGCAGCAGCCCGGCGTAGGCAATTCTGTCCGAAGGAAACAGTACAAGCTGCAGGAGATTGTATATGTCGTTAAACGGCGCTTCTAAAAAGAGTGTTCGCACATTATCGGTAGTGTAAGGTATGCCGAACTGCCGAAAAATCCGCTCGTACACCGCCTGACTTCCGGTAGACCGCATGAGGAGGGCAAAATCGGAATACCCGGCGGGCCGGAGAGCTTCGCCGTCCCGCACCGGCAGTGTTCCGTTTTCCACGCGGCCGCGGATATATTCCGCCAAATGATACGCCTCGGTCTCGTCGCCGGATGCAAACCGGGCCGTGTCTTCTTTGTCGTCGAAAGGTTTGTAGAGGAGGGTAATGTCCGGAACGACCTCGGGCCCTGTTCCGCCCGCCGAAAGGGGCAGGAACTCAGCTTCGTACGGCTCCGGGGCGTCGTCGGAGGATAATACCGACCGGAAGAGATCATTGTAAAAATCGATCAGTCCCGGATTACTCCGATAATTTTTTTCCATCGCGATATGGGTCCCTTTCTCCCCGGCCAATTCACGGCACAAGTCCTTAAAAACGCTTACATCGGCGCCGCGGAAACGGTATATCGACTGTTTGTCGTCTCCGACAAAAAACAGTTTGCCCTCTTCCAGGTCCTCCGCTCGAGGTTCGTCGTGAAAAAGGCCCTGCTTCTCCCCTAAAAGATACAGCAGCTGCTTCTGCATCCCGTTGTTGTCCTGAAATTCATCTATCATAATGTACCGGAAAACGGATTTGAAATAATCCCGGACCGTCCTGTTCCGCCGCAGCGTTTCAATTGCAAGGGTAAGGACATCGTAAAAACCGCATATCCCCAGTTTCCGTTTTTCCTCCCTCAGTTCCCGTTCGTAACGGCCAAGGAGATGAAAAACCGCGGTATTGATATCCCAGTGCGCCAGGGTCCCCGCGATAGAAGAAAGGGGCCGCTGGTGTTCTTTGAATGTATCGATATAATTTCCAAGCCTGACGAGCTCTTCACGGCTGTTTCGGGAGATACCCTTTTTCGACAGAGCTGCCGAATCCGTCAGTTTCAAAGTCTCTTCGAAATCTCCCCGTTCAATTGCCGCTTCCAGTTCGTCAATACAGGTAAGTGCCTCTTGGTTGGTCCGTACCGATTTCCCGGAATTGATATCGACGGAAAGAATATCCCGGCCCGCGGAAAGCATCTTTCCGCCGTGATACCGAAACCGCGCCTCCAAGTACTCCCGCTGCTTTGCCTCCATTGCCGCGAAATCTGTTTCCCGGGCAATTGAAACATGCTTGTATCCGTAGGCGGCGAAAAAATTTTTCCACACCCCCTCGAAACTGTAATTGACAAAATACCGCCGGAGGACCGGATCATCACTGTTTTGGAGTAAAAACCGCAGCGCCGTCTCTTGGGCGCAGTCAAGCGTTCCCGGATTGTCGATGGAAAAGTCCGGAGTAATACCGAAAAGTCCTGCTCCCGTCCGTGCAATTTGCGCGCAGAAACTGTCCAGTGTCGATATCTGGGCCTGATCGAATTTACGGACCTGCTCCCGCAGGTGTTCCGACCCGTCCTGACTCCGGAGCAGCCTGCGGTAGATCCGCTCGAACATCTCGGAGGCCGCTTTTTTGGTAAACGTAAGGGTCAGTATCTGCTCCACCTCCGCCTTTCCCGACTCAACCAGTTTAAAAAACCGTTCCGTTAACACGTAGGTTTTTCCCGAACCGGCCCCCGCGGAAACAACCGCGTTCTCGGAACAGGTAATAGCGTCGGTCTGCTTCTCGTCCGTCTTGATACCGTGCACGTCCTTTCCCCTTTCCTTTCTATCCAATTGAATACTTCACCCTGCAGACACTCCGGTACGCGCAGGGCGAACATTCGTCGTCCGGTACCGGATAATATCCCGCCTGTATTTGCCGGAGCATTTCACCGATATACCGGTGCATCTCTTCTATCCTGCCGTCGAGTTCCTCTCTGGAAAACCAGCCTTTGCCGTCCTCCTCCGTTTTGATAACGGGTATATATTTGCCCTCCATCAGGCTGATGTAGCCCGCCCTGCCGACGGTAAGACCGTTCTGTTCGGCCAAAAACACGTACATTGGAATTTGAAAGGAAACCGGCGGTATATCAGCCTCCCCTGTAATGTCTTTCCGTGTTATTCTGTTTTTTGTTTTATAATCCAGCAGCACCGCGGACTCGGCAGTCCCGGAAAGCCGATCAATTTTTCCCCGCAGTACAGCGGCCGGCGGCGGGCTGTTTCCGTTTTTCCATTCAGTGCAAAATTCTTTTTCCACCGCGGCAACCGGCAGTCCCGGGAAATGCCGGGCTTCCAGATCAAAAAGAGCGTCGACATATTTCAGCGTTTTCCCTTTCATCTCCTCCCGTACCGGTAATAAAAAGATATATCCTCGTCCGTAATATTTTCCGCCGACCTCCTCGACAGCCTCTTCAGCTAACCTGTTATAGAGCTCCCGCTTATCCGGCAGAAAACGTTCCGTTGCATCTTGTATTCTGCCGTAGAGGACCCGCAGGACATCGTGGGAAAACTGCCCCGCTAACCCGGCGTTGTGGTATGCGGCCTCATACTCCGGTTCGTCCCGCCCGAGCGCTGCGTCGAGGAGATACGCAAAGGGGCAGCGGGTAAACCTTTCCAGGGAGGTAGGCGAAACTGCCGGAATACCGTCTTTGCTGACGCGCTCGGAAATCTTCTCCCGCAAGGATGCGTTTTCGATAGGGTTCCCGTTATACCTTTGGTCTGCAGGGCGTATAATTCTGTCCGCCATTGTCCGCAAACCAAGCTGCTGAAGGGGAAGAAGCACTGCCGGTCCCGCCGGTAATTTTCCAGGACCGGCGGATTCCCAGAACAGCCGGTCCGCGTTAAAGGGATTGCTGCCGGGAGGGACTTGTTCCGTTTCAATTTTTTCGGGAAACCGCTTCATAACGTAGGCCGGGACCAGGGTCTTTTCCGAGAATGTTTCAAGAACACAGGAAACGGAGGTCTCCTTCCCGGAGAGCGTGTAGACTTTCATAAAATCGGAACTCATGTCCCGGTCCTCCAGGTGCAGCACCGCCTTCTGGTCCTTCCGCAAAAACCCGTAGGGGGAAGCGGCGGCTTTCACGGCGGTGTGGTGCGCTGAAACGAGGAAATGGTACCGCGGATCGATACCCGCGGCGACCCTGTAGGGGTAGACGGGGATTCCCCCGGCGGCGGCCTTCGGTACATACATACTCTTCCGGAGCAGATGCAGAAACAGCTGAAAGGGGGAGAGACGTTCGGGAAGTTCCACCGTCTTCAGTGAATTTTTCATATCGGCGCAGAGATTCAATGCGTATTCAAACACTCGGGCGTTTACATTATCCCAGCGTTCCTGATCAAAAAAAGCCGAACTGAAAGCGATCAGCGCCGTCTGCAGACGGGAGATAGTTTTACTCTCCGTTATCGACAGGATCCCCCGGTGCAGCTGCGAAAAAAAGGACACCGTTTTTTCCCCTTCCCCCTCGAGGGCCCGCCGCAGCCGCCGGGCGTTTCGGTCTTTTCCCGGCTCCTCCATTACATACATGGAATCGATGCCGGCGAGAACAAGGGCTTCGAGCTGTTTCCCGTGTTTCCAGGGAACGGTCCCCGGCAGGAGCAGTTTTTTCAGCTTTTCAATATGAAAACCGGAGTCAGCGCATTCCTGCAGGTACGGGAAAAATCTGCCCGCCGGATAATCGGTTATGTTCTTTCCTCCACGGTAGGAAAACACGACGGGATATCCTTCCGCGGCATTCTGAAAGTACGGGAGGACTTTTTCGTCGCAGACAGTTACCGCGATATCGTCCGGATGCGTCCCTTTTTCCAGTAAAGCGGTTATTCTTCCGAAAACCCAGTCGAATTCGTGAAGGCTGTTTTCAAAGAGGTGAAACGTTTCCCCCACCCTCTCTTTTTCATCGCAGCGGATCACGGTTATTTGCGGGTTCGCTTCGAGCTCGGCCGCGTTTTCACCGTAGTCTTCGATAAGCTCGGGAAAGAAGATGACGGCGGGGGACCGGATAGCAGAAAGGTCCGCCCGTTCATAGCCGGGTTCAAACAACCCGTAGGTGGAGAGAAATTCACGGTATAGATGCAGCAGGCGGCGCAGGGTCCCAAAAAAGTCCCGGTCCAGGGCCTCACACTTTTCCTTCGGCAGCGCCGCAAGCATTCCCAGGGAAGGAAGAATACGGACAATATAGCCGAGAAACGCGGGGGAGTTATCGGCATATTCCTTAGGAATTATTCCGGCAAAATCTGTTCCGGTTTCCCGATTTTTTTCCAGCAATCTGTAAACAAAAATAGTACGGAGAAGAGCATTAACGGGCCGTTCGTTTCGAAACAGGGCAAAGGAATCTTCTTTGAACCTGTCCCAGGAAATGAAGCGGGAGGATTCGATTGTCTTCCGTTCCGTCAACCGCAGAGTCTCTTTCCGCCAGAACGCGGCGGTAATTTCCGACGGAAAAACGAAACGGGTGCTTTTATCCGGATACCGCTGTCGTATTACAGTACGAATCGTCTCCAATCTATACCCCTTTATATATTACAGTACATCCTATAGACTATTAGAAAGGAGTGTTTCATGCAAAGCCCCTGGACGGTAAAACTGCATATTTCCCTGCAAAAAATTGAAACTTCCTCCCTTAGCATAAAAACGGACGGAAGTACATACCACTTTCATATTCTGAAAAGTATTAGGAAGCTGTATTCCCTCGAAAGCGGACTGTTTCAAATAACCGGGAATGTCATATTCGCCAACTTCTATCAGGCACGGACCCTCGCGGACCGGATGAATGAAAAGCGGGACACCCTCCGTTTTCCCGAAACCGCGGTCAAGGCGGGGCATATCAATGCAATGGGCCTTATCGATGAAATTCAGCACCACATTATCGGGTTATACAAAGAACAGGAAGCGCCGGCCGTGTTCAGTACGGCAATTGGTCATTTGGAAAATGTGTTCGAGCCGTCGGAACTAGACAGGATGATTGCGGCTTTTCGGCGTTTGTATCCCTCTCCGGGAGATGAAAAACAGGTAAGCAGGGAGATGGTTCTCGAAGAAATGGTTCTGCTGCGGCTGGCAAACACAAACCCCGCTTTCGAACCGTTTATCGAATTGTTTGACCACACGGAAATGGAGGAAACCACTATCTATCCCGGGGTAATGGAAGAACTCCGCCGCTTCTTCGATACCCAGCCGAAGTTTGGACCCAAAAATCAGAATATTATCGATATGCTTGAAGCGCCTGCAAAAAAATTCCCCCGGTCCCTCTCGGCACAGCTAGCGTATATACAGAAGGAATGGGGGCTGGTCTTAGGCAAGTATCTCCTACGGCTGCTGCAGGGACTGGACTTCATTAAAGAGGAGGACCGGCCTTTTTTTACGGGGCCGGGGCCGACCCATGTGTATACCTTTCAGGGCGAAGACGAAGAGGCGGAGCATTTCAGCAGAGACCTGGAATGGATGCCCACGGTGGTTCTCCTAGCGAAGACTATTTACGTATGGCTGTACCAGCTTACCAAAAAATACAGCCGGCCTATTGAAAAACTCGATCAAATTCCGGAAGAGGAAATCGACAAAATTGCCTCCCGGGGATTTACCGGACTATGGCTGATCGGCATTTGGGAACGCAGCCCCGCCTCGCGGCGGATAAAGCGGATGTGCGGCAACCCCGAAGCAGAGGCCTCCGCCTACTCGCTGATGGAATATGAAATAGCAGCGGACCTCGGCGGATGGAACGCCCTGCACACGTTAAAAACCCGCTGTATGCGCAGAGGTATACGACTTGCAAGCGATATGGTGCCGAACCACACGGGCATCGATTCGAAATGGGTCATCAATCATCCGGACTGGTTCATCCAGCTCCCCTACAAACCTTATCCGCAGTATTCCTATAACGGTGAAAACCTCGGGTCCGACGGTCGGGTAAACCTGTACATCGAAGACCATTATTACGATAAAACCGACGCAGCCGTTACCTTCAAACGGCTGGACACCCATACGGGAGAAGAACGGTACATCTATCACGGAAACGACGGCACCTCCATGCCGTGGAACGATACGGCCCAGCTCGATTTTTTACAAGCGGAGGTACGGGAAGCTGTTATTCAGACCATTCTCCACGTTGCCCGCAATTTCTCCATTATCCGCTTCGATGCCGCCATGACCCTGGCAAAAAAACACTTCCAGCGCCTGTGGTATCCCGAACCTGGTTCCGGGGGCGACATACCGACCCGTGCCGAACACGGAATTTCACGGGAAGATTTTAACCGTGCAATGCCCGTTGAGTTCTGGCGGGAGGTAGTGAACAGGGTCCAGGAGGAAGTACCGGACACGCTGCTTTTGGCCGAAGCCTTCTGGATGATGGAAGGATACTTTGTCCGCACCCTTGGTATGCACCGTGTATACAACAGCGCTTTCATGAATATGCTGAAAAATGAAGAAAACGAAAAATACCGGAACACTGTAAAAAACACCCAGGAGTTCGATCCGGAAATTCTCAAACGGTATGTTAATTTCATGAACAACCCCGATGAGGAGACGGCAATCGCTCAGTTCGGAACCGGCGACAAGTACTTCGGGGCCTGCACACTGATGATTACCATGCCCGGTCTGCCGATGTTCGGACACGGACAGACCGAAGGTTTTACGGAAAAGTACGGCATGGAATACAGACGCTCCTACCGGGATGAAGAGGAAGATACCGGCCTTATTCAGCGGCATGAACGGGAGATTTTTCCGCTCATGAAAAAGCGTTATCTCTTTTCCGGCGTCGACAACTTTCTTCTCTACGACGTGTACACCGGGAACGGAAGCGTCAATGAAAATGTGTTTGCCTACTCTAACCGGGCGGGGGAGGAATCCGCTCTTGTCCTGTATAATAATTCATATACCGCCGCCGACGGATGGATCCATATGTCGGCGGCGTTAGCGGTAAAGCAGGGTGACGGCTCGAAACAACTCGTTCAAAAAAACCTCGCCCAGGGTCTGGATATTCCCGCCGACCATCGCTCTTTTGTACTTTTCCAAGAGCAGCGAACGGAAGCTTGGTACATCAGAAACTGCAAAGAGATTTGGGACAGGGGCATGTACTGTTCCCTTGCGGGGTATGAAACACACGTATTTTTGAATTTTCAGGTTGTGTATGACAATGAATTCGGCCACTACAACCAGCTGGCCACGTTTTTAAACGGAAAAGGGACCCCGGATATTCAACGCTCCCTGCAGGAGGTCTTTCTAACGCCCCTCCACACCATGTTCGGCGAACTGCTTTCCGAACCCGTAATCCGGGAGCTCTATTCCTGCTTGAAGCAAGAAAACCGGCGGGACCGGGACGAAATAATCGAGGAACTGCAGAAAGGGTACACCGATTTTCATGAAGAGGCCCTGCTGTACCTGGGAACCGGATCGGAAAAAGAAGATGCCGAAGCCCCCCGAAAACGCCTTGCAGCATGGATGGAAGCCGCGCTTACCGCGGGAAGTGTTCTCCTTGCCGCGGAAGACCGGTACAGCACCGAAGGTCTCGAAACGTATCCGTATACACCGTACGTTCTCCTCCTCCTGCCGTTCTACCTTTCCCTCTCCGGTACAAAAGGGCAGGCAGGCCACGCGGAGCAGCTTCTGCTGGAAAAACCCGTTTCCGATTCCCTGCGGAATATTTTGGAACGGAAAGATATTACAAGCTGCATAAAGATACTCAACCTGTCCGCCGTTATTGAACCGGACCTTGAAAAATATTCTCCTTTGAAAGCGGAAAAACTCATGACCTCCCTGCTAAAACACAATGAAGTTACCCGCTTCCTGCGGGAAAACCGTTACAATAAGGTGCTCTATTTTCATAAGGAATCCTTCGAAAAACTGCTGTGGTTTCTGTATACACTTTCCTGTATTGTCGACGCCTTCGGAGGGGCCTCCCCCATGGCGATACAAACAAAACAGAAAAAACTGACCGCAAAGGTAACGGCACTGAAACGGGCCGCGGAAAAGTCGGGATATGCAACGGAGAAGTTTATTGAATACTGCCGAAATTTGTAGCACCCGGGTCGAAACCGGCGGCCGCGGCAAGTTCCGCCCGGACATTCTGAAACGACAGCAGGGCGGAAAGATACTCCACTTCATTTTGCAGCAGGGCCGCCTCCGCTCCTAAGCGTTCGGTGCGGGTAATTAAATCGTTTTCGAAAGACACTTCGGCATTTTTCAGCTGTTCCTCTAACAGCCTGCCGTTCGCTTCATACTCCCGTACCCGGTAGTACGCCGTATTGTGGGCCTGCAGGAGTCCCCGCACCGTCATTTCCGTATTGGAAATTGTCTGCCGGACGCCCTCCGCGGCAATCTGTTCCGAAACCGCCGCCTGCTTCCGTTTTGCCGCCGACAGCCCCGAATCCCACAGCGTTATTTTCGTCCCCAGGGTTATGGTAAGGTTGATGTCCCACGTTTCTATCCAGTTTGACTGTACGACGGGGACCTGTTCCCCGCTTATATCCAGTCCGATATTGAGAAAAAAATCGGGGCGCAGCTGTCCGCTCCTGTCTACCAGTTTTTTGTGTAGCGCCGCTAATTCCTCCTCTGCCGAAACCATTTTTATACCGGACGAACTGTTCAATGCGTGCATGATAATATACTCGGGATCTGTAATTTGCTTGATTTCCGAATCGAGAATATTTTTAAAAGCGTATCGGCCCGCATCTAACCCGGTCAACAGTGAAAATGCTTCCGCCGATTTCACATATCCCTCCCGCACTTCAGCTAGTATCGTCCGCAGCATCGAGACATTTTTTTGGGCCTCCAACACTGTCTCTAAATTAATGATATTTTCTTGAAACTCTTTTTCGCGGTCGGAAAGCGTACGCTCTAAAAGCATTTGCATATCTTCAAGTTTTTCTATGGCTTTTCTTCCAAAAACAAGACTGCAGTAGGTCTGCCGTATCCGCTTGGCAAGCTCAACTTCCGTTTCTTCAGTTCTTAATGATGAAAGCCGATAGTTCTGCCGGGAAAGTTCGAGCCCTGTACGCAGTTTTCCCCAGGTAAAAACAGGCTGCCGCAGACCGGCTGCTATGGTAAAATATGTGTTCTCCGGATCTTCCATCATGGGATAGTCCGCCTCCGGAAAAGGCACCGGCGCCTGGGAATATTGGTTCGGTTCGTAGCCCATGGCACCTTTCGGGAAACTGAATCCTTCGGGAGGATTTACCATATAGCTGGCCGCTGCCTGCAGATCCAATACCGGGAACATACCCGCCTTTGCTTCATCCACTTGATAGCTGCTTTTCATCTGCTGCAGTAATTGTATTTTTCTCTCCCCCGAATAATCAAACGCTGCCTGGATTGCCTCTTCGAGTGTCAAAACGGATGGATCGGCACTATATACAAACGGGGCCGGAAACAAAAAAATCAGCAAACTGCAGAGTAGCGGTTTCATCCTGTCAACCGCTATTCCGTACATTCAATAAGATTATCAGGCCCCATGAACGAGACCCCCTGTCCGGAAACAATAGTTCTCTCGAGAATTTTGTCCCCGGTATATACCGGATCATCCACGGAAATGGTTATTTTCTCCTCATCCGTTATTTGGCCGGGGTTATCCTGGTCCCTCCATGTAACATTTACAAAGGTATACATACCGGCTTGGGATGTGTCCCCCACTTGGGTTGTCGAACTTACCGCCACATAATCCGGATTTTTTTCCGTCGAAGCCAGGTCCAAAACAACACGTACACCGTCGATATAGTTCGGGTTTGAGTCCGCGTCCAAAGTTCCGTCCCAAACAAGCCCGCTTACTTGCCCGGCGGTATAAACAACGGCATCCAGTTCAATATCGGGAATAATATTCATGTCGCCCGAAGTTATACCCCGTACCCGGACCGTCTTCGAAGAATAATTTTCATGGACGGCGGAAATCCACAATTCCGTTGTGTCCCCCTCACTGCCGTATTCACCGATAAGCTGCTGCCAAACCGCCGTAAAGGTGAAGTACCCCGGATTCCCGTTATATATCATTGACGAGGTTTCAGTGAAATATCCTTCTCCCGACTGTGCCGCCTCTTCCGTAAGATATGCTTGAAGAAGCGTTCCGTTTATTCCATATCCCGTTGCGGAATCTTTCACATAGCCGGCAATATCCGCCTTGTAGTACATTCCGCATCCGTTTATAGACAGCAACACAGCCGCGGAAGCAATGAAAAAAAAGATACCATATACTTTTTTCTTACCCATTTTCCGATACCTCCCGATATCTGTTCTCCGGCCCCTCTGCCGCCCGGCGCCGCCGCAGCCGTTTTTTTACCCTCGATTCGAAAAAGTAATACACCGTCGGTATTAAAATGAGGGTAATTAAGGTTGATGTGGCTAACCCCCCCACAACGGCCCGTCCCATGGGGGCCCGCAGCTCCGCCCCTGTCCCGATGCCGAGAGACATAGGCAGAAGGGCCAGCAGCGTGGTCAGGGTCGTCATGAGGATCGGTTTCAGCCTGGTTTTTCCGCCTTTGATAATCGCGCCTACCAGCGACATCCCCCGCTTCTGCAGCTGGTTCATATAATCGATAAGAACAATGGCGTTATTCACTACAATTCCCACCAAGAGAATGGCCCCCACGAAAGACATGAGGCTGAAGGTGGTGCCGGTTAATAGATGCGCTAAGACAAGCCCGATAATGGCGAAGGGAATGGAGAACATAACGATAAAAGGATGCAGCAGCGATTCGAACTGGGAAGCCATCACCATATATACCAGGACCACGGCAAAGAGAAGGGCTATCATCATGCTGCTGAAAGATTCCCCCATCTCGTTTCCGGAACCGGAGTATTCCATCTCTACACCCACCGGCGGCGGCCCGAGGGTTCCCATCCTGTTTTCAAGTTCCCCCATTATCCGGTTCAGCGGTACTTCTCCGGTCAGGGACGCTGAAATTTTGATCATCCGCGCCCGTTTTTTATGCTTGATGGAAAGCGGCCCCTTCCCTTCTTCAATATCGACCAGGTTTTCCAGGGGAATTTTCGCACCGGCCTGATTGACGAAAAAGATGCTGCCGAACTTGGCCGGGTCGTTCCGGTCCTCCTCTTCGAGAACGATAACGACACTGTAATCTCCCTCATCGGTGTTGAAACTGGTAACCTCCGTCCCTTTGTAGGCGGTCCGCAGCGTTGCGGCGATCTCCAATGGAGTTAAACCGAGACTGATGGCCTCCTGCCGTTTCACAATAAACTGCAGCTCCGGCTTTCCAGTTTTGTGGGAAATTTCCACGTTACGCACACCCTTCAAGGACTCCATAACATTGCCGGTTTTCCGCGCGTAGGAATACAAAGCGTCGAGGTTCGAGCCGGAAAGCTCGATTACCACGGGCGCCGGGTCTCCCGTTGCAACCGTCGCCAACGCCGCCATTCCTTCCACCTGCAGCCGGTATCGTACATCCATCACTTCGTTATCGAGTTTCGTTTCCAATATACTCAAGATGTCCCAAATGCCCCTGTCCCGTTTGTCCTTTTCCTTCAGCTTGACATAGACAACGGCAAAATTACTCCCGATGCTTCCCGCCACGCCTGTCCCGCCGCTTTCGCCGATTTTCGAGGAGAGTGACGTGACATCGCCGCCAAAATTGTCCAGGATGATGTTCTCGATCCGGATGACCTTCTCTTCGGTGTATTCGAAGGTGGACCCGATTTTCGTCTCCACGGAAACCGTAAATTCCCCCTCGTCCGCTTCCGGGAGAAACTCCATTCCCAAAAGCAGAATCGACCCGATACTTGCAATCAGCAGCAGGACCGCGAACACAACCACAAGCCGGGCATGGCGCAGCGCCCACATTATCAGCTTCTGATATCCCGCGTCGAGGCGGTACAATCCTTTTTGAATTCGGCGGCCTAAGCCGTCCAGTTTGTGACTGCCGGTTTGAATTTCCAAATCAGCCAAGGACATATCTTTCAGTCCGTTTTTAGCATTTACCCGGCCTTCGACTTTTAAAAACCGAGCACACAGCGCCGGGACAAGGGTAAGCCCCGCGGCGAGGGAAATAATTAACGCGAAAGAGATTGTCATGGCAAGATCATCAAAAATAAGCCCGGCAATCCCCCGGACAAATATCATCGGAACAAAAACCGAAACGGTAGTAAGGGTAGAAGCGGTTATCGCCTTCCCCACTTCCGCCGTTCCTTTAATAGCGGCCTCCCGCGGGGAGAGTCCCGCCAGTTGGTTTCGAAACGCCGCTTCCAGAACAACAATGGCGTTGTCCACAAACATCCCCACCCCAAGGGTAATCCCCATGAGTGAAATAATATTTAAGGAAAGGCCCGCGAAATTCATCAGCGAAAAGGTTGCGATAAGGGAAACCGGAATTACTACCGAGATAATAAGCGTCGAACGGATACTGCGGAGAAAGAAGAGAAGAACAAGGATTGCCAGGATTCCCCCCTGCCACGCGGCGTTAGCAACACCCCCGATGGACTGGACGATGGTCTGGGACTGGTCCGACTGGATCTGCACCGTAACCGACGGAGGAAGGTCGGCCTGCAGCTCCTTAAGCCGCTCACGGACTTCCTCGTTAATTTGCACCGTGTTATGCCCGGGCTGTTTCCGGATGGAAACCATCACTCCTCTGTTTTCAAAAGCCCGGACAAATTCCTCCTGCGGCAGGTAGTCGAAGGTGATGTCCGCGATGTCCCTAAGAAAAACGGGAACGTTTTCTTTATACCCCACCAGGACAAGGCCGATGTCGTCAATACGTTCAAACTCCCCTACGGTGCGAAGGATCATGTAGCGGTTATCGAGACTGATCGAACCCGCGGGCAGGTTAATGTTTTCTCCCTGGAAAACATTGAGAATACGGGTAATGGGGATGCCTAGTTTCGAGAGGGAATCCAGATCCAGCCGGCACATCACAGCCTTTTCCTTCCCTCCGTATACCGCGGCCTGGGCAACGCCTTCGATTTTTTCCAGCCTGGGGATAACCATTTCCTCGGCCAGCTGCCGTATGTCGATTCCGGTGGTTTTCGTGGACAAATTGAAAATAAGCGACGGGAGCTGTTCGGGGTTGAATTTAAAAATACTCGGCCGCTCGATCCCTTCGGGAAGATCACTTTCAACGTCGTTCAGCTTCTCTCGGACATCCACGACAATGGTCTCCAGGTCCTTCCCCCAGTCGAAATTGAGGGTCACCATCGAGACCCCTTCGCTCGAAGTCGAGGATACTTCTTTAATTCCGTTCATCGACGATACCGCGTCTTCAATCGGATCGGTAACGGACGATTCTATTTCGTAGGGTCCTACACCGGGATACACCGTGACCACCATAACCGTTGGATAGGTAACATTCGGAAACAGTTCCAGCCCCAGCATGGAAAGAGAAACCAGCCCCAAAATAAAGAGGGCGAGAAACATCATAATGGTTGTAATCGGGTGCTTGACGGCGGCCTCGGTAATTTTCATACCGCCCTCAACCGTCTACGGGCTCAATCAGCTGCCCTTCTTCAAGAAAGGCGTTTCCTTTAATAATTATTCTGTCCCTGGAATTGATGCCTTCCGATATTTCCGCGATCCCGTCGCGCCGCAGGCCGACCCGGACCTGTTTCATTTTTGCCTGCGTTTTTTCATCACCGTCGACAATAAAGACCACCTGTGTATCATTTCGGAAAACAAGGGAACTCTCCGGAACCATTACCGTATTTTCAGACCTATCGAGGATTATTTCGACGGTTACATACATTCCCGGCCGCAGTTTCTGCTCAGGATTATCGATCGATACCTCCAGGGAGAATGTCCTGCTTTCCGGGTCGAGGACCCGGGCGACATTTGTAACCTCCCCGAAATACGGCTCTGAATCGGGATATGCCGCGGGGAAAACCCTCGCTTCGATACTGCCGGTTTTTTCGGAAATTTTTCCGTAATATTTTTCCGGCATGGGAATTTCAACATAAACCGGATCGTCCTGCACAAGTAAAAGAATGGGGACGCCGGGGCCCACCATGCTTCCTTCTTCGGCCATAATTTTCGCAACCATACCCGAAACCGGCGCTGCAATTTCGGTGTTTTCGTACTGCAGTTTCGCCAACTCATACTGGGCTTCCGCGGCCTCGGCATTTGCCCCGGCCATTTCCAGTTCCTCTCTGCCGGACCCTTCCGCCATCAGTTCGACCTGTCGCCGGACATTGCTCACTTCAGTTGCCGCGTTTTGATAGAGGCGCTCCGTTTCCTCATAGTTTGCTTGGGAAATGGTCCCGGCATCTAACAGACGTTTCGAACGTTCCAGGTTGGTTTTCGCGGAAGCAAGGTCCTTCTCCGCCTGGGCCAGCAGCGCCCGTGCGTTTTCCAGTTCCGCCGGACGGACGCCCCGAAGGGCAACCTTGTATTGGGCGAAGGCGGCCTGATAAGCGGCACGGGCCTGTTCCATCTGAAGTTTTGCCACTTCCTTGTCGACGGCACCTAACAGATCGCCTTCGGCAACAACCTGCCCTTCTTCCACATATATTTGTTCC
>CAZSGZ010000001.1:0-53079 GCA_964606455.1 uncultured Spirochaetales bacterium | reverse complement strand
ACAGTAGTTGTTATCAAATCAGTTCCCGCGCAGGTTTGTTCTAATTGCGGTGATTATATTTTATCTGAAAATGTTACAAATCGTCTTATGAAAATTTTGGATGTAGCTGTAAATCAGGGTGCAGCATTTGAAATGATCAATTATGCAGCTTGATAAATAAGCGCCCGACGGGAATCCCTTCTAATCGGAAACATCCTGTTTCCTCATTCCAGGCCGCCTCCGTTCGCTGCCGCCGGCTTCCTGCCGGCTCTTCCTCGCCCCTGCTCGGCGCTCACTCCGTTTCGATTCCCTCTTAATGCAAGAAAAAAGGAACCAACCTTTGGTCAGTTCCCTTTTTTCAGCGCCCGACGGGAATCGAACCCGCATCTTCAGCTTGGAAGGCTGAGGTAATGCCATTATACCACAGGCGCAGTGTTTATAACGGTTTATATATACCAAAAATCGGCGTGATGGTCAACCATTTCAGACTTTCCCGCGCCGCTTGCACATATCACTGTTATCCTGTAAATTGAAGCGGCTATATCAAATGGAAAGGATCGTGTAATGGGTATTAGGGGTGAAGTGTTCTCTTCCAAGGTACCGTCAGGCAAACGTACCTATTTTTTTAACGTGAAAGAAAACAGGCACGGTGATTTGTTTCTCAACATCGTGGAAAGCAAAAAACAGGGTGATACGAATTTCGAGCGGCATTCGATAATTGTTTTCCAGGAAGATATCGACCGCTTTTCCGAAGAGTTTCACAAGGCGCTGCAGTTTGTGCAGACGAACCGGAAAGAAAACAGCCGGGAATAGCGCGTCAGTCCCGCCGGGACTCGGCGAGCTGCTGCAGGTCCCAGCCTGAAGGCTCCTGGTATATTTTTAAACCGAATTCCGGCAGGACCGCGAGAATGTGGTCGAAAATATCCGCCTGAATAGTCTCGTAGTTCGCCCATGCCTGGTCGCTGGAAAAAACGTACATTTCAATAGGAAGGCCGTTTTTCCCCGGGGGAAGCTGACGGACGAGGAAGGTCATATCCTTGTGGATTTTCGGGTGGTGTTTCAGATACTCCACCAAATACATCCGGAAGGTACCGACATTTGTCAGGTGCCGGCCGTTTATCACATCTCCCGGGCGGACCTCAAGTTCGCTGTTGTATGCCTCGATTTCCGCCGTTTTCGCCTCGATATAGTCCCGAATATACCTGATGTTTTTATATTTTTCGATCATGTCCCTGGTGCAGAACGTAATGCTCCGCATGTCGATGTTCACCGACCGCTTTATTCTCCGCCCACCCGATTCCTGCATACCCCGCCAGTTCTTGAAGGAGCTCGATACGAAGGCGTAAATCGGAATCGAGGAAATCGTCTTGTCCCAGTTCTGTACTTTAATCGACTGCAGGTTGATTTCGATAACATCCCCGTCCGCACCGTATGCCGGCATCTCGATCCAGTCTCCGAGTTTTACCATATTGTTTGCCGACAGCTGGATACTCGCTACCAGTCCCAATATGGAATCTTTAAATACCAGCATCAATACCGCGCTCAAGGCCCCGATCCCGCTCAGCAGGCCGAGCGGCGACTTATTCAGCAAAGTGGTAACGATGAGAATGATGCCGATAAGGATAACGGCGATTTTTACCACCTGCACGTAGCCTTTAATCGGTCTCGATTTGGACACCTCGTAGGTGCAGTAGATATCGTTTGCCGCGTTCAGAATTGCATTGAGCACAAGCATAACGACCCCGATGATGTAGGCAATGGTAAAACGCTGGATTATTTCGACGACGGCGTCCCGCTCCGGAAAGGGGAGGCGTATGAGAAAGTAGACAACCAGCGCGGGCGCTAAATGAGACAGCTTTGTAAGAACTCCCCGCTCCGCGATAATATCGTCCCAGGTCGTTTTCGTTTTCCGGACAACACCGTGGATTAACCGGATAATCACTTTTTTCGCGACAAGGTTCGCGAGGAACGCAACCACAAGAACACCGAGAACAATAACGGCCTTCGCGAAAATACCCGCGAAGCGGTCCGTTAGTCCGGCGCCCGAAAACAAAGCAAACAGAACATCGTTCATCCGGCCCCTCCCGATTTTATTTTCTCGAGTTCATCCCGAACAACCGCGGCCTCTTCGAACTCGAGGTTTTTCGCGTGTTCGAGCATTTTAGCTTCGAGTTTCCGTACAAGTTCCCGTTTTTCCTTCGGGATCATGAGATTGTAGCTGTTGGTAAGCATTTCGACCGACATCATTTCGGTTTTCTTCCGCAGGTCTTTTTTCCGCACCAGGATATCGTGGATGGCCTTGGAAATTGTGGTGGGCGTAATACCGTGTTTCTCGTTATAGGCTGTCTGGATCTGCCGCCGCCGCTCCGTCTCCCGTATTGCTTCCCGCATTGCGTCCGATTCCCTGTCGGCGTACATAAGGACCCTTCCGTTCACGTTTCTCGCCGCCCTGCCGATTGTCTGAATAAGTGATGTAGCGCTTCTTAAAAATCCGATTTTATCTGCATCTAAAATTGCAATAAGCGACACTTCCGGAAGATCGAGTCCCTCCCGCAGCAGGTTAATGCCTATAAGCACATCGAAGGCCCCTTCCCTCAGTTCTTTCAGGATTTCCACCCGCTCGATTGTTTCAATGTCCGAATGCAGATAGCGGACCTTGCAGCCGAGGTTGGAAAGATAATCGGTCAGGTCTTCGGCCATTTTTTTTGTAAGCGTCGTTACTAACGTACGTTCGTTAGCTTCAATCCGCTTCTGTATTTCGGCGTAGAGGTCTTCAATCTGTCCCTCGGTACCTCGGACTTCAATTTGCGGATCTAAAAGACCGGTAGGCCGAATGATCTGCTCCACAACCCTAACCGATTTTGCAAGCTCCTCCTCCTTCGGGGTGGCGCTTACGCAGATGACCTTGTCCAGAAGGTTTTCAAATTCACTGAATACGAGGGGACGGTTATCCAGCGCGGAGGGAAGGCGGAACCCGTGGTCCACCAAGGACTGTTTCCGGGAACGGTCCCCTTCGTACATTCCCCGGACCTGAGGGATGGTAACGTGGGATTCGTCGATAAAAGTCAAAAATTCCTTCGGAAAATAATCGATCAGCACCGCCGGCCGTTCTCCTTCCTCCCGGCCGCTTAAGTGACGGGAGTAGTTTTCGATCCCCGGACAGTATCCCATCTCCCGGAGCATCTCCAAATCGTACTCGGTCCTGCTCCGCAGGCGCTGTGCCTCCACCAGTTTATTTTCCCCCAGCAGCTGCTCGTGCCGCTCCTCCAGTTCGTCCCGGATACGCGAACTTGCCCGGTAGATGTGGTCCTCGGGCATAACAAAGTGCTTCGCGGGATAAATGGAAACCTCGTCCCGCTCCTCCAGGGTGTTTCCGCTTACCGTATCGATACGGCGGATCCGCTCGATGGTGTCCCAGGAAAACTCGATCCGGTACGCCTCTTTCAGATAGGCGGGAAATATTTCCATAACGTCGCCTTTTATCCTGAAACATCCCCGTGTCAGGACCGGATCGTTCCGTTCGTACTGCAGGGTAATCAGTTTCCGCGATAAGGCCTGAATGTCGATTTCCAGACCCCGGCCGAGTTCGATTTTCATATCATGAAATGAGGAAGGGCTGCCGAGGCCGTAAATACATGATACGGTGGCAACCACAATCACGTCTTTCCTGTCCATCAGCGCGGAAGTCGCCGAGAGCCGCATTCGGTCAATTTCATCGTTAATGGAGGCGTCTTTTTCGATATACAGGTCCTTTGAAACGACATAGGCCTCGGGCTGATAATAATCGTAGTAGGAAACAAAGTATTCTACCGCGTTTTCCGGAAAAAAATCGGTAAACTCCCTGTACAGCTGCGCGGAAAGGGTCTTGTTGTGGGAGATGACGAGGGTCGGCAGCTGGACCTGTTCGATAATCTTTGCCATGGTATAGGTCTTGCCGGAGCCGGTAACCCCCTTCAGGGTCTGGAAGCGGTCCCCCCCGGCTACACCCGCGGACAGCTTTTCGATGGCCTGTCCCTGGTCGCCGGCGGGTCCGTACGGGGATACAACTCGAAAATCCTTCATGTACCCCGCACCTACTCGATTTCGTACCGCTCGGAACGCTTTGAAAGTTCGACGGTAAACGTCTTCCTGGCCTTTCCCCTGAGAACCGTCACTTCCACCATTTCCCCGGGCTTGTTGTCTTCCAAGGCATTGTACAGATCGGTCCAGTTCGTTGTTTCCATGCCGTCGACGGAAACAATGATGTCGCCGCCCAAATAAATCGTGGACCGCCCGTATCGGACAGGTTCCTTCCCCCCCCGGATTCCCGCCTTGTCGGCGTTCCCCCCTTCGATGACACGGGACACAAGCAGTCCGCTGTCTACCGGCAGTTCCGCATACCGGACGAGCTCGGGAAACAGCTGTACAATAACCACATCGATCCAGCCCCGCTGTACACCGCCGTAGCGGATTAAATCGGGGACAACCCGTTTCGCGGTGTCCACCGAGACGGCAAAGCCGATACCGACGGAGCCGCCGGAGGGGCTGTAAATCATCGTGTTGATGCCGATCATCTCCCCTCTGGAATTGATAAGGGGCCCGCCTGAATTTCCGGGGTTGATGGAGGCGTCGGTTTGAATCATGTCCCGGATAACAATTTTTTTGTCGCTCCGTACCGGGCGGCCGATGCCGGAAACAATGCCGGTTGTCAGCGTCCGGTCGTAGCCGAAGGGGTTCCCGATTGCAAGGGCCTTCTGTCCCACCTTCAAATCGTGCGAAGACCCCATGGGAATAACCGTTACATCCAGATCGCCGGGGTCGAATTTTATCACCGCGAGATCGTTTTCCGAATCGGTGCCGATAACCTCGCCTTTGTACTGTTTTCCATTGTACAGATTGACAAGCACCTCGTAGGCGTTTTCAACCACATGGTAGTTCGTAAGGACATATCCGTCATCATCGATAATCGACCCTGAGCCGCTGCCCCCCTCCCGGGGGACCGGTTCGAAGAGGAGGTTCATTGCCATCACCTTCGTCGTAATGTTTACAACCGCCTTGTTCAGGCGTTCGTAAATCCGGATATTCTCGAGTTCCTCTTCGCCGTAGAGGGCCGAACCGGACTGCACCGGAAGAATTTCGGTTTCCGTACCGCCGAAAGAATCGAACTCGCGGAGAACGGCCTCTTCCTGCGCGGCGGGGTCTTCCTTGTCCGAAAAGCTGAACAATCCGAAGCCGAAGGCCCCTAACAAAGCGACTACCAAAACCGCGGCGGCAACCAGCACAATCTGTCCTTTCGTATAAAATTTCACGGGTGCTTCTCCATAAGACCAATATACCGAAACAGCCGCCGATTGTCGATACTTTCGCTAAAACCGCTCGCTCCAGAAATAGTCCCCGTCGCCGTACCGCCTGTACTGTACCGCTTCGAAAAGGTGTTCCCTGCGTATCCGTCCCTCCCCCGCCAAATCCGCGATTGTCCGGGCAATTTTTAAAACGGAATGACACGCCCGGGATGATAAACCGAGCTTTGCAACCGCCTTCCCGAACCCTTCCCGTGCCGCATCCGTCAGGGCGCAGAATGTATTGACGCTCCCCGCGGGTATCCTGGAGTTTGAATCGAAGGGAAGCCCGCGGTACCGCTTTAGCTGAATGTTTCCGGCTGCCCGTACCCTGCCTCGGACCGTCTCACTTGTTTCTCCGGAAGGGTCAAACATCGTTTCAGCGCTTACCGGTTCGATGGGCACCCGGAGGTCGATCCGGTCCATCAGGGGTCCGCCTATTTTTTTCCAGTACCCCTCGATTTCCTGAACACTGCACATACACACCTTGTCGTCCCGTCCCAAATTGCCGCAGGGACAGGGATTTGCGGCAAGGATAAGCTGAAACTCCGCCGGGAACCAGTAATTGCTCGAAGCCCTGGCGATGGAAACTTTTCCCGCCTCCAGAGGTTCCCGCAGACTCTGGAGTATACTCTTTTTAAACTCCGGCGCTTCGTCCAGAAAGAGCACCCCCAGATGGGCAAAGGAAATTTCCCCGGGCCTCAGTTCCTTTCCGCCGCCGATAATCCCCTCCTGGCTTGCCGAATGATGCGGCATACGGAAGGGGGGCCTGGTTACGAGTCCCGTATCCGGCGGTAGTTTTCCCGCAATGCTGTAGATTTTCGTTACTTCGATTGCCTGCGCGTCCGTCAGGGAGGGAAGGATGGAGGGAAATCTCCGGGCGGCCATGGTTTTCCCGCTGCCCGGCGGTCCGAACAGGAAAATGTTGTGCCGACCCGCGGCGGCCACCTCCAGCGCCCGTTTCAGAACGGCGTGGCCTTTGATGTCCGCGATATCTTCCCCCGGGACCGGACCCCCGGCGCGCCCGCCGCCGTTACTTACCGGGCCGACGGGGCGGTAACTGCTTTGCGCTTGTTCCTGCAGTACCCGCCCTGAAGCGATATGCGCCGCGTGTGACGCCGCCTGATGCAGGTCCGCGACCCCGAGAATGGTGCAGCAGCCCGGCGTTTCCGCTTCGCGCCTGTTTTCCTCCGGCACCATGACATAGCGTATCCCCTTTTCCGCCGCCTTTAACACCGCGGCAATAATCCCCGGCACCGGCCGCACCGCCCCGGACAGATTGAGTTCTCCGATTACCATCATTTCACGGCTGCCCGGCAGTTCGGCGGGGACCTGTCCCGACTGTATCAGCACGGCAAGCGCAATCGGCAGATCGAAGGACGCTCCCTCCTTGCGCACCCCCGCCGGAGACAGATTGATAAGCACCCGTTCCCGGGGAAAGGAAAAGCCGGTGTTCCTCAGGGCGGCCCGCACCCGCTCCCGGGCCTCCTTTACCGCACCGTCGGGAAGCCCTACAAGGTCGAAGCCGGGGATCGTTTTGCGCAGGTCCGCCTCGACGGCAACCAGTTCACCTTCAAAACCAACGGGAACAAAACCAAATATTTTCATAAGAACCTCCGTCTAGTACAACGGGTAGTTCTCGATTCTTGATTTTAAATTTGATGATTTTTTATCACTTTTTGCACTAAAATATCACATTTTTCGTTATTTTCGGTCCCTGCGTGCCCCCGGACCCATTCCCAGCGGGGCATACACCTGTCGGAAAGCTCTTTTAAACGCATCCAGAGGTCCTTGTTTTTTACCGGTTTTTTCGCGGCGGTTTTCCAATTGTTTGCAAGCCAGGAGTGGATCCATTCCGAGATTCCCTTCTGCACGTATTGAGAATCGGTGTATATCGTAATCTCTTTCCCCGCCGCGGGTGCGGCACCGCAGCCCCGTTCCTCCGCGTATTCCAGTGCACGGATGACCGCGGTAAGCTCCATCCGGTTGTTCGTTGTTTCAGCTTCGAAACCGCTCCGTTCAGCGTTATGTCCCCCTTCCGTATAGATAAATGCCCATCCCCCGGGGCCGGGATTACCGTGGCATCCGCCGTCGGTGTATATTTGAACACCGTTGTGTTTTCTCTCCGTACGCATTATATTCATAGTATAGAAGGAGCCGCATATGAACAATACCGCCGCAAGGCTTGTTTTGTTGATTATCGTTACAGCTTTCTCTTCCTTCCCGGCTTTTTCGCGGGAAAAACCGGAATTCGATTTTGACCTGGATGTCGGTATCGGGGCGCGGACGTTTAACGAAGGCGAGGAACAGGTAACGTATCAGAACCTCATGCTTGCGCCTGCTTTTACCATCGGCAGGTTCGGTTTCGGCCTTTCTCTCAATATCAATTTTACCTTTACCGGAGGCGATACAAACGACCGCTTTGTTGTCCGGAGGGAGGACTGGGTCATCGATTCTCCAGGCGAGTTCCTGCCCGTCTATCTTCCGAAGATCAAATTTATCCGCTGGGCTGAAAAAGGGGACCCCCTCTATGTGTATTTCGGACAAATTGAAAACGGCACCCTCGGCAACGGCTTTATTATGTCCGGCTACAGCAACACCCAGTTTCTGCCGGAACTGCCGATTTTCGGGCTCAGTTTCGACATGGACGGGAAGTTGTACAAGTTCCCCTTCACCGGCATCGAGACGTTTGTCGGAAACCTGGGCATTTTCGATGTAATGGGAGGGCGCTTTTACATCCGGCCCCTTTCGTTTCTGAAGGACTCCTTTGTCCGTGAGCTGCAGCTCGGCGTTACCGTCGCCGGGGACCGGCTGCCCTTGTATTACCTCCCCGGCGGCGATATCGACGGAGACGGTGCTGCGGATACCGCTGTTCCGGTCCTCATTATCGGTACCGATTTCCGCTTACCGATCCTCTCCGGGGAGAACTTCACACTTTCAACTTTTGGAGACCTCGTTTTTGAAAACTCCGCGAAAGGGGGGATGCTCGGCGTCGGCGGAGAAATCTTCGGTATGGTCCCCTACCGTGCCGACATTCGATTTATCGGAACGGGCTTTATTCCCGTGTATTTCGACGAAACCTACGACCTGTTCCGTGCCGATAAATATCTTATTTATACCGGTACGGAAAAAACTCCGGGGTATATCGGCTGGTTTCTCAGCACCGGTGTCAAATTGTTTGAAAACAGAATAACCTTTCTCGTTTCAGCCGACGGGCCCTTCGGACATCCGGTTACAAGTACAATCAACGGCATACCGCCGGAGGAAAATTTCCAGAATTACCCCCACCTGCGGGTCAGCCTGGCAACCAGTGAAAAACTGTTTCCGATTTTTATCGAAGCCAGCTACGACAAGCGGCTAATCCGTACCGGCAGCGACCTTGTTTCGCCGGAAAACGCCGTTATCGGCGCGCGGCTGGGTTTCAAACTCGGCCCTGCGGTGCTGTCGGTTAATTACAAACTCAGGCACCGTTTTTCACCTTCCGGCGGGGATGACTGGGAAACCGTTTCGGGAATTGACAGCCTGATAAGCTTTTTTTAGGAGGCTTCCATGAGATGCAGAACGTTATACATTTGTACAATATTTTTTCTCATCCTCGTACCGGCATCGCTTTTTTCCGCGTCGGAAGATTCTCCGGCGGCGGCGTATCTCGTATATTTCGATGATGCCGACGAAATCGAAATCTATGATGCCGGCGGCAATATGTACGATTACGTGGACTGGGACATGGCGCTTCCGGAAGGAACGTCGATTTCGACCCTACGTTCTTCGGCGGAACTCGAGCTTGTTCCAAACGGGACCATTATCAAGCTCGCCCCGCATACGGATTTTATTATCGAAACACTGCAGACAAACGACAGGACCGCCAATACCTTTACCATGGTAAGCGGGAAAATTCGTACCGTCGCGGCCCGGTCTGGTATCGGAGAAAACTACTCGATCCAGACACCGAGCGCCGTATGCGGCGTTCGCGGTACCGATTTCGGACTGCAGGTCATTACCGGCCAATCCGACGCCGTTGCCGTTCTGCGGGGATCGGTTAATTTTGTAAATGTTCTGACCGGGGAAAGCATCGATGTCGCCGCCGGCCAAGCGGCGGACGTTTTCGCCGACGTTTTCGCGCCTTTTCAGCTCGACCCGGAAACACTCGCGGGCCTCTTCGAACCGATGTCCTTCCGCGGCGCGGACCCCGAAGCTGTGCCGGGATACGGCAGCGAACAGGCCGCTTCCGGAGAAGGCGGGACGGAAGAAGAGATGGAAGAAGAAACGGAAGAAGAACTCGAAACGGAGGCCGAAGAAGGTTTTGCCGAAGCTGAAATTCCGGAGGAGGAGCCGGCGTCTTTGGAAGAAACGGAAGCAAGCGACGAACGGGAACTGCCGGGGGCGGACGCGGCGATTCTGGACCCGATGTATGATTTTCTCGGCAGTTTTTTCGGCATGGAATTGGGGACGATTTCTATCGACGGCACCACCTATAAAAAAGTCGTTTTTCTGCCGAAACTGGAGTTTGGGAAGTTCCGGATGGCCCTCTATCTTCCGATTATCTACAACACCGACATGTTCGATCCTTCCGATTATTACATGCCCGAAGGCAACGATGAATGGTCCTTCGGGAGGGACAAAACGGGGACATGGCCGATTCTGACCGACATCCTGCGGGACCTTTCCCTGAAAATTAAGTACATCGAATACGGGGACAACAGGGACCCCTTCTTCTTTCAAATCGGCAATTCCGAATCGGTTACGTTGGGACACGGATTTTTAATGCGGAATTTTCCCTTCGACATCGGCTTTCCGGTCGAGCGTCACTTAGGAATCCATGCCGGACTCGGTTTCAAGCCGGCAGGCTTCGAAGCTCTTATAGCCGACGCCGGTGTACCGGAAATTATGGGGGGGCGGCTTTATTTTCGGCCGTTTTACAAGGTATTCCCCTTAGGTATTGCCGCTTCATCCATTGTCGACCTGCAGCCGGCTCGTCAGCTTATAGACACTTCAGCTTCCGGCGGAGACGCCGGCGTGCTGTACGGCAATCCGGTTTTTATTACAGCCGCCATGGACCTCGATTATCCTCTCTTTGAAACCGATCCCTTTTCGCTGGTGCTGTTCAGTGATGCCGGTTTCGTAATGCCCTACTACCGGGAGGCCTACGGAGATGACATTACACCCGGGATTGCCCCCCATGCGGTTATAACGACTCCGGGCAGTTTCACGTGGGAGTCCCTGAACAACTACGGTTTCAGCGGCGGTGTTTTCGGAAGCGCGCTCTTTATCGATTACCGGGCGGAATTTCGCCTGTCGAAGGGAGTTTTTACCCCGCCCTTCCTTTCATCCACCTACCACCGCAGGCGGGGCGCCTTTGTGAAAGACTTTGCCGCTTTCTTCGCGGACCCCGGAGGAGAAGAATTTCAAGAATACACCATGGGAATTTACGGTGAACTAGGAGCGGAGGTTGGAAAACTCTTTACCATCGAAGGCGGCTATTTTTGGCCTTGGGAAATGTACGGCGGCGCGGTCCGGCCTTCCGGCGAGGACCACTTCCACCTCGGATTTACGCTTAACGAAGGGGTCATTCCCGTTATCGGTATCTACGGCTCCCTGCGGTACGACAGAACGCATTTCGCGGAGACCTTTACCAACCCGCAGCTGACACTCTTCGACGCCTACACAACCGTACGGGGCGAGATTGTCGTGCCGATTGTCCCCGTCGTGCATGTTGCTCTAATCTATACAACCACTACCGCCCATGCAGCCGACGGATCGGTGCTGCCGAGCAGTCTCAATCCAGAACTGCCGGAGGTTACATCCTCTATCAGTATCGAGACACGGATAAACTTCTAACGGGAATGGACAGCAGTCACGGGAACGGAATCCGGCGCATAACCGTCCTGCCGGAACAGGTGTACCAGCGCATCGCGGCAGGTGAAGTTATCGACCGGCCGGCGTCGGTCGTGCGGGAATTGATCGACAATGCAGTCGACGCGGGAAGCAGCACGGTGGACGTATATATCGGAAAAGGGGGGACGGAAGAGATCCGGGTTGTCGATAACGGTTCCGGCATGACACCGGAGGACCTGCAGCTCTCCGTGCTGCCCCACGCCACTTCAAAAGTGACCAGCGCCGAGGACCTGCAGACAATTACCTCCCTCGGCTTCCGGGGTGAAGCACTTGCAAGCATTGCGGCTTCCGGCAGACTTGAAATCGTCAGCAGGGCCGAAGGTTTCGGGGAAGAAGCCCGCCGTATTCTCGTTGAATCCGGAATTGTCCGGAAAAACGGTGTATCGAGAGGACGCCCCGGTACAACGGTAACCGTCCGTGACCTGTTTTATTCCCTTCCCGGGAGAAAACAGTTTTTAAAACAGCCGTCGACGGAACAGAAAATGTGCCGTCAGGTTTTTATCGAGAAGGCCCTTCCCTTTACCGATATTTACTTTCGCTTTTTTGCCGACGGTACCGAACAGCTTTCCCTGCCGCCGTCGTCGCTTCTCGAACGGGGGCGCGGCCTTTTTTCCAGGATAATTGACCCGAAGGGGCTTATTGAAAAAAGCTATTTTGAAAGCGGCGGCCTTGCCATCCGCTGTTTGCTCGGGCACCCGGAATTGTTCCGCCGGGACAGAAGGTATATCTACATATACATCAACAACCGCAGGGTTGACGAATACGCCTTCCTGCAGGCGGTTGAATACGGCTATGGAGATTACCTGCCGAAGGGAAGGTTTCCCTGCGCCTTCGTATTGATTACTCTCCCCCCGGGGGAGGTCGATTTCAATATCCACCCCGCGAAACGTGAAGTCCGCCTGAAAAACCCGCGGAGTATTCACCGCACCCTGCAGACCTTTATCCGCTCCTCCCTGCTCGAATTCCTCGGCGGGATGACCGGTAGTCGCGCCGGCACCCCCGGCATCGGCCCTGCAGCCGATTCGGCTGCGGCAGCAGGTCCGACCGCTGCAATTGCAGACCGGCAGACCGGGTTTACCTTTCCAAAACCGGAACGGCGGCAGGTGTACTCGGCCGCCGAAGTCCCGGGTCCTCAGGCCTTCGATACACCATTCGCGTCTCCCGGCGAGGTACGCTTTATCGGACAGGTATTTTCTCTGTTTCTTCTCGCTTCCGTCGGAGAAACCTTGTACATTATCGATCAGCACGCGGCACACGAGCGGTACCTCTTCGACCGAATCAGCGCCGCGCCGCCGCGTTCCCAGCAGCTGCTCGTCCCCTTACGGTTCGAAACGGAACCGGAGACTTCGGAATGTATCCGCTTAGCCGCCGAAGTGTACCTGGACCTCGGCATCGGATTACGGGAAGAGGAGGAAAACCGCTGGCTGCTGACGGCCGTCCCGGCCCTTGCCGGCGTAACCGGCGGCGATATTATCGACTTTGTCGTGTCCGAAAAAGGTGACGAACAGCTGCTGCGGAAAGAACTCTACGCGAAACTTGCATGTCATGCCGCCGTCCAGGACGGAGACCTGTTAGACACTGCCGCCGCCGTGGATCTCATACAAAAAGCTATAGCCCTTCCGGTCCCCCGATGTCCCCACGGCAGACCCGTGTGGCACACCATAACCAGGGACAGGCTCTTTTCACTCCTCGGCAGACATGTGTAGAGAGATGTACGGGACGCGGATCTACCCGGCATCCTGCAAGAGTTTCTCCACTTCACTTTTCCGCTTGTAGTCCGGATTTTTTTCCAAGAGCATCTGCAGGATCGTTCGCGCGGCCTCCTTGTTGCCCTCTTGTATCTGCAGCAGCGCCTGCTGATAGTACGCGTCCCAATAGGTCGGTGAACTTCGTACCAGCCGTGCCAATTCCTCCCGGGCCTTTGCAAACTGTTCGTCTTTAATATACGCCGCCGCGAGATTGTAGCGGATATCGGGGTCGTTCTCGGCCGCGTCAACGGCCTTCTCGTAATGGCGGATGCTGTCTTTGTACAGTCCCTTCTCCAGGTAGACATTTCCTAAGTTGTTATTGACCTCTAATGAATTTTTATCGATATTGTACGCTTCCAGGAGTTGGGAAAGGGCCTCATCGTACTTCCCCTGCCCGCTGTAGATAAGACCCAAATTTATCCTCGGTTTCATATAGGACGGGTCTATTTGAATTGCCTTTTGATACGCCGCGACCGCGCCTGCGATATTGCCGAGTTTCTGACTTGCCTCTCCTAATGTAAAAAGATAGGCTGCCTCCGGTTTCAGTTCTACCGATTTCGCGGCATGATCAAAGGCGGAGGAATAATTTTCAAGGTTCATTTCCGCTAATGCCAGGTTGTAGTGAAGCTCCGGCATATCCGGCCGTACCTCAACTCCTCTTTTCCAGTGGTAGGCCGCGTCTTCAAAATTCCCCAGCCGGTACAAAACGCTTCCGAGCTGCAGCCGAAACACGTATTGCTCCGGCTCGAGGTCGACCGCTTTTTCATATGCCTGCGCCGCGGCTGAAAAATTGCCGTCCTCCCGGGACATATTCCCGAGCTCGTAGTATCCCAAGGTGAACTCGGGATCGGCCGCCACCGTTTTTTGAAACGCGGAGGACGCCTTCTTCCGGTCTCCGGTTTTCTGGGCGCTCTTTCCGAGATAATACTGCCCCTTCGCAAAGCCGGGCTGTAAATGAACACAGCTTTCAAACGTCTGGAGGGCCTCCTTGTACCGTTCCGTTCGATACTGCAGCACGCCTAAGTCGTAGAGAAGCAGATAATCGTTTGGGTTAAGCCTCGAGGCTTCTTTCAGCTCTTTAATCGCGTTATCGTAACTCTTTTTGTCCCGGTAAATCTGGCCTAGCGTATAGTGGGGAAGCCATAAGTTCGGGTCTTTTTCAATTGCCTTGTTGGAATTAACAAGTGCTTGCCGTTCATTTTCCGGATTATCCTTGTCTTCCAGATAGTAGGACTCTCCGATCCTGGCATACGCTTCCCCGGAATCGGGATCGAGCTCCAGCGCTTTTTCAAAAAAGGACCGTGCTTCGGAATAATTTTCCTTCCGCATTTCCTCAATTCCCTTATCGATATTTTCCCGGGCTTTCCGTGCATTTTCCCGGGCGGCTTCATCTAAGGCTGCCAGGCGTTCCTCCTCCCGCTTCTTTTCATCCTCCGTTTGGGTGTCCCGGACAACATTTTTGTTATCCAGGCTGCTGCCGAGTTCCTTCAGACTTTTACTCAGCTCTTCCTGTTTGGACAGCTCTTCCTGCCGCCGGGACGCTTCCGCTTTCTTTTTTTCCTGAATTATTTCGTTCCGAAGCCCCGCCGCTTCCCGGTCCGATGAATCCTGAATAAGCAGCTGGTCGATAAGGTCGAGGGCGCGCTGATACTCTCCGCTTTCCATATAATCCCGTGCAAGTTTCAGCGTGTTTTCCCGTACCCGCCTGTCATTGCCTTCGTCTTCATCCTTTTCCGCTGAAGCGGCAGGGGCCGCTTCGGGTCCGTCCCTCCCCGTCAGCAGCAGGACCGCCGCAACTGCGGCGGCAATAAGCAGAACCGCGATAATAATAATGAGAAATTTTTTATCCATGATATCCCCTCCCCGGTTGTTCCTATGGTTCGAGTTCGAGCTCTACATCAAATTCTTTTATATCTTCGGAACCCGCCTGCAGATCGGTAGTGTCTTCTTCCGCTTCGTTGAGCGATTTCAGCACTTCCTGCAGGAGCGCTTCCTGGCGCTTCCGTTCTTCTTCCCGGCGCCGTTCTTCTTCTTCACGTGCCAGCCGCTCCTCTTCCGCTTTCCGCTCTTCTTCCGCTTTCCTGCGTTCCTCTTCATCACGAAGCCGTTTCTCTTCTTCCCGCTTCAGCCGCTCCGCTTCCGCTAAACGCTTCGTGAGAATATCTATTACCTGTTCAATGTTTTGTTTCTGTTTCGTCCTCGGCTTCAGCTTTAAGTACAAATTGTAATCGGCAACCGCTTCCTTATACAATGTCTGCTGTACCCGGGCATTCGCTCTGTTCAGATATGCTTCGGCATAACCGGATTTGCTTGTAATTGCCGCTGTATACGCTTTGTCGGCCTGCTCAAAGTTTCCGAGGGCAAAGTAATTGTTTCCTAAATTGAAGTGAAACTGCGGTTCGTACGCTGCCGCGTATGGCAGCCCTTCTTCGAGTATGTCCGCCGCTTTTTCATGTTCTCCGGCGTTTTCATAGATAATGCTTAAATAGATATAGGCCTTTTCCCGGGAAGGGTCCTCCCCTACCGCCGCTTCGAGCATTTCCGCGGCTTCTTCCGGTTTGTTGTCCAAGAAAAGCCGTTCCCCCTCCTCGAAAAAGGAAAGGGCGAAGCTGCCGATGCCGCCAGCCATAATAATTATAATAGAGATAATTAATATTTTAATTTCCCTTTTTTGAAAAATTTTTCTCTCCTAGGTTTGACAGTATAATAAAATCTCATTAATGTAACAACTGGAGACAGCAATGCCATTGATCATACTGATCATTATTATTCTCGGCGCAGGTCTAGGCGCGATAAGTTTTTTCGTTATTAAATCCTTTGTTCTCCCGAAAAAGTTTTCCAACCTGGAACAGATGTTGAAACAGGGAAAAACCTCTTCGGTTACCCGGGGCGCGAAACAGATGCTTGCAAAGGAGCCGCGGAGCATGCAGGCACATTATCTGCTCGGCCAGGCATATCTTATGGACAACAAGCCTGAATTGGCGCTTATGGAATTCAAAACGGTAAACCAAATCGGCGATTTCGGCGGGGCGGTTCCCGAAAAGCAGTTTAGGGAAAAAATCGCCGCACTTTTTGAAAAATACAATCAGCCGGAGGAGGCTTTAAAGGAATACCTTCTCCTTATTAAACTGGAACCGCACAATGGCGAATACTACTTCAAGTCGGGGAAGATGTTCGAAGCACGGGACAAATCTGAAAAAGCCCTCAATTACTACCGGAAGGCCCTCCAGCTCGAACCCCGTCACGCGGAGGCCCATTTCAAGCTGGGGTTTCTGCTGTACCGAAACAAAAAGCCGGTGGAGGCAAAGGCGGAACTGGAAGCCGCCATCAATACCGATCCCGGGAATTACAAAGCCTACTACTACATTGGAAAACTATTGAAGGACGGACATGATTATATCGGTGCTCTCCACGCATTTGAAAAAGCCCAGCGCGATCCCGAATTCAAAATAAAGGCGTTGGTCGAGCGGGGAGCCTGTTATTTGAACACCCAGAGCTATGAGAATGCGGTGGCCGAACTGGAACGGGCCATAAAACTCACAACCGACCCGGGTTCCGCGGAAACACTCTTCGCGAAATACTTTCTTGCAAATGTATACGAGAAAACACGAAACGTCGACAAAGCCGTCGGACTGTGGGAAGAAATTTACGCGAAAAAATCTTCCTTTCGGGATGTCGCGGAAAAACTGAGCCAATATCAGGACATCCGGACAGACGACTATGTGAAAGATTTTCACACCGCGCCGATGGACCAGTTTTACGAGATGTGTAAATCCATAGCGGCGGTTATCGGGCTGAATGTGCAGGACATCAAGGACATTCCGAACGGCTGCGAAATTCTCGGCGTCGAGGCTGAAAGTAAAATGCGGAACGTCCGGAAAATTCCCAAACTCGTCCGCTTACTCCGCGTGGCCGAATTAATTCCCGAATCCACCATCCGCTCCCTCCACGATGAAATGAAAACACAGAACGTTCCCCGGGGGATTATCATTACCAGCTCAAATTTTTCCCGAAAAGCCGTGGATTTTGCATCCAACAGGCCCATCGATCTGTATGGAAAAGAACAGCTGCAGCAGATACTGAAAAAAGCAGACCTGTAATGTAAATGAAACTGCTCTGTGTTTCCGATGAAATAGACCCGCTGGTATACAGTAATGGAATAAAAGAACGTTTTTCCGACATCGACATTGTACTTGCCGCCGGGGACCTGCCCCTTTCATACTACGGTTTTATTGTCTCCTCACTGAACAAACCGCTGCTGTTTGTCTTCGGCAACCATAAGCTGTCGAAAATCCATCTCTATAAACATCGATACCATGACATGTATCACCGCTCTGATTTTCACTCCGATTTCCGGGAGGAAAGCATCGGCGCCGTGTACGCGGGAGGCAAAATCATTCGCCTGCGGGGAATGCTTATCGCGGGGCTCGGCGGGAGCATGCGCTACAACAACGGAATAAACCAGTACACCAATTTCGGCATGCGGCTGTATATGCTCCGGCTGCTTCCCGGGCTTGTATGGAACCGTATCGTTCACGGCAGATACCTCGACATCCTTCTTACCCACGCCCCGCCGGAAGGCATTCACGATCAGTTTGACCAGTGCCACCGCGGATTCCGTCCGTTCATGACGTTTATCAAGCGCTACAGCCCCCGGTATCTTATCCACGGCCATATCCATCTCTACGACAATAACGCGAAAAGAACGACCCGCTTCCGGGAAACCCTCGTGGTCAATGCCTTCAAACATACCGTTGTCGATTTCGAGGTCCCGAAGTGAGCGACTCGTTTTTGAGCGCCCGGGCAAACGACGATTTTAACGCGGGCTAGGGAATATATTCGTACGGACCGCTGAGCAGCCCGTGGCCTTCCTCAATATCGTAGGAATAGATGTACATCTCCCGCAAATCGGGGATCCGCTCTTCCAATTCCTCCAGCGGAAGCGGGCCGGACAGGTCTTGTATCGAACCGATAAACTCCCCTGCTTCGTTGTATCCCCAGACGGTGTAACCGTTTGGAGCGTCAGAAATTGTCAGTTCCCCGTTTTCAGCGGACGCTAAGGGAAGTATTGCTTTTTCCGTAATGTTTTGCTTTAAAGAAATATAGATATTCCCTTCGTCCCGCTCCCCCGCGGTATCGATAACGACAATGCGGTATTCTCCCCGGGGAAAATCGGTTAAATCGGGCCGGACAATACTGTTGCTCCCAATCCACTCTTCCCCCTGCTGCCCGGCCGCGGCCCACTGTTCGGAGGATAATTCCCACATCAGCTCGGCCTCATCATGAATTAGGTAGATATATTCGAGATCATCCTGTCCGTCTTCATCCCGGGCATGCACCCACAAACTCAATACTTCATACACCCGGTCCATATCGACATCGTCCTTTACATTCAGCTGCCAGTATACCTGCTGCAGTTCCGGCGGAGCGGAATCGCACGAAGTAACCGCGAATAAAAGGACTATGCCCGGAAAGAGAAAAGTTGATTTCCCCGATTTTTTCATATATCGAACCCGCAGGCTTCTTTATTCATAACCGGCCGGGCGTACAGTTCATAGGCCGTTTGTCTCTCTCCGGAAGGCAATCGCTGGAAACGGCGGAGAAACGCGTCCCGCTCTTCGGGAGTGTAGCGGCCGGCATAGGTTTCCCGCTGATTGAATAAATCGTACGCAATGTAGTTGCTCGGCCATAGATGGTAGGCGGAGATAATATGCCGGTCAATTTCCTCCGCCACCTGCTGAGGGCTTTCCCAGGTACCCGCAAGGCAGGGGCAGAAGGTGTACCGGACCCTCCCCTTCGGATCGTTAATTCCCTTTAGAATGCTGATAAGGTCTTCACGGGAGCTTTTCTTATACGTCCCGGTTTCGCGCCGTGCGTATGTCTCCCGGGCTTTCATAATATCGCAGGGGTCATATTCGTAGGATATTGCAACCGGATAAATTCTGCAGTCGTTGATGTAACTCGAAAAGTCCTTCCCTCCCTTTACCTGCGAAAGATAAATCATTTTGATAATTGTAGGATTTGTTTTATCATCGCCGTCCTTCGCACGGCCTCCCTTCTGGGCCAGCCATATGGAACGTTTGTTTGCCAGAGTGAACCAGATATATTTCGAAAGTTTGAGGGACTCGGCAATCTGTTCCTTTACCGCTAAGTTTCTCCGTACAAGAAAACCTTTGTTGATTCTGATAAGGTCCGACACGAACGGATTGATCAGGAGATTATCGCCAAAGGCAATTTCAGGCGTTTTCATGTTGATTTTCATTAAACCGTAGGCCAAAAAAGCGGAATCGATAACAATGTCCCGGTGGTTCGAAATAAACAAACCGCCTTCCCTTCGCTCAATGCAGTCCAAATTCGAATAGCTGAGTTCGGACATCGTCCGGTCCTTTATCGCGTTCAGGACCGTTTTCCGGAAGAATCTTCTATGGAAATTATCGACGTTGTGAATCCGAAGCAACCGCATACCGAGATACCACAGCAGAATTTTTTCAACCGGTTTTTCTAAAAAAACCGGCGTATCCGGCCACAGGTACCTTCGAAAGGTTGCAAGAATCCAGGGGTATCTTCGTATTCGGTTTAAAACGCCGCGGATTTCATAATCCCGATATGGACGTATATCTTCGAAGTCCGCGTCGGTAAAAGGCGGTATATCCATCTGTACTCAGTTTACAGGTTTATCAGCTGCTTTCTTCTTCCACAACTTTCCGGTACCCCGCGGCATCGAGAAGCCCTTCTTCATCGAGTTCTCCGGACATCTCAATTTTAACGATAAAGGTGTTATACGCGTCTGCATTAATTTTTTCAGGTTCATCCTCCAGATCGGAATTGACCTCCGATATGGTGCCGGTAACGGGACTGTAAATCGGCGACGCTGCCTTTACCGATTCAATTGTGGTAATTTCATCTCCCTTCGACAATTCAGCTCCCGTTTCGGGAAGCTCGATGAATACGATGTCTCCGAGAGAATCCTGAGCATAGTCGGTAATGCCGACTACGGCGGTTTTTCCGTCAACCTGCACCCATTCGTGGGTCTCTTGATATTTTCTGTCATCAGGTATGTTCACGTTCTCCTCCTTACTATAGCTACTGTCTGTTACATAATGCCGACGAGGGCCTTTATATATTGGGACCGCTCGTAGGCCTCCGGGTTATCGCTTTTTTCCTGGCACAGCATGCCCCGAAACTCCTCGACATGAGCGTAGCCGTGCCTTTCCATCCAGCTCCCAAGCCCTTTTCGTATTGTCTTGATATACCCTACTCCGTTTTGGAACAGGGTCGAACACAGCTGTACGGTCTTCGCTCCGGCAAGAAGCTGTTTCACCACCGCATTTGAGTCCGTTACCCCGGTTGTTGCCGATAAGTCGCAGTCCAGTTCTCCGGACATGAGCGCTATCCATTGCAATATCAGTGACATTTCCTGCGGCACGCTGAAGATTTTCGCGGGGACAAGCTTCATCGCCTCGATATCGATGTCCGGCCTGTAGAACCTGTTGAACAGAACGAGCCCTTTCATTCCCTCATCCTGCAGTGTGTGCATTATGTGTGCCAAACCGGAAAAGTGGGGTCCGATTTTCATCGAAACCGGCAGGTCAACCCGTTTGGTTATTTCCCGGGCAATATCGATGTATATTTTTTCATGGTCGGCGCCGGTCCGTTTCGCATCCGCGGGAATGACAAACACATTCAGCTCCAGGGCGTCCGCGCCGACGGTTTGGAAATTCGCCGCATAGTCCAACCACTTCCCAGCGCTGACGCAGTTCAAACTTGCGATGACCGGAATGTCAAGCTGGGCTTTCGCGTCCTCGACCAGTTTCAGATAACTGTCGAGAACATATTCCTCGCTCATAACGGATGTGTAATCGTATGCTTCCGCGTGGACGGAACTGTCCAGGTTGCCCAGCATGGAACCGGCATCGGATATAATTTGTTCTTCGAAGAGAGATTTCAGCACCACGGCACCCGCGCCGGCGTCTTCACATTGTTTTACCCCGTCGAGCGTGGCGGTCAATTTCGAGCTTGCCGCTACGAGCGGGTTTTGTAACGGGATGCCTAAGTATGACACGGAAAAATCGGGCATGTAGATCTCCTCACGCGAAACTATATCACATAAAAGGTAGATTACATGCCCCTATTTGTCAAGGCAGGGCAATTTTATTGGGATTACTCAACTTTTTTTACGCTTCCCAGCCCGTCAATATCTAATCTGTTTTCAGATATATCGCCGTAATACTTAATCGACCCCAGTCCGTCTATGCTTCCGTCTAAAACACCGCCGCTTATCGACAGAACGACCTTTCCCACTCCGTCGATATCTACATCGGCGTTTTTCGTTTCACTGCCTCCGAAATCCACGAGACCGGCACCGTGTAAATCGACGCGGAGGGTCTCAACTGCATTGTTTTCGCCCGTAATTGACGCGGCACCGTTAATTTCCAGCTCCAAACGCTCCTGCTCAAATCCGCTGATATACACCGACGCGGCGCCGTCCACTTCATACTTCTCTAAGGAGGGCATGGTGATGTCTGCCTTCAGGGACCCGGTCTTAAGCCTTCTGAAGCGGAAAACGTCTTCAAAACAGAGCCTTTCTCCACGCTTACGCAGCATTACCAGGTCTTTCAGCCCCTCGGGACAGTGAACGGTTACCGCGAAATCTTCACCCTGCCGGACATTGATTGTCCACGCCCCCGCAACTTCGATTTCGTTAAAATCCGCGTAATTGAACGTCATGACCGACATGTCCATTTCCGCCGATGCTTCTTCCACAACTTCGGTATCGTAGGTTCCCGGTTTTCCAAATATATTTCCGATAACAATCCGCGCCCCGACAATTGTCACGATAATTAAGACCGCGGCAAATCCGATAACGATAAATAGTCCCGTATTACTTCGTTTCATTCTTTTCTCCTGTTACATTCCCGTTTGGTATTGTGCGTACTGCCGTTCAATATCACCTATCCCCATATCCAGCAGTTCCATAGTCCGAAAAACATGGGGCAGCTCTTCGTTGAGAAACTCTTGTTTTCTTATTTCTTTTACAATGGAAAACGCTTCCGGGGAAACGAAATACCCTATTCCCCGCTTGTTATAGATAATATCCGCGTCCTGCAGAAACGAATATGTCCTCATAATTGTGTTCGGATTCACTTCCACCTCCATTGCCAAATCCCGGACGGAAGGGATTTTATCCTCTCCCGTCCATTTTTCCTCTAAAATATTTTCAATTATCTTTTCCGCTATCTGCAGATAAATCGGCTGTTTCGAATCGAATTCCATTACCGCACCTCGATTTCTTTAAAACGAATAAATCCGATTACCCACAGTGCCGGCGGCAGGATAAAATAAACAAAGGACCTCGAAATGACGGACATGACCGAAAGAAAATTGACAACCGGACCCGTATTCGGGAGCGTAAAATTGGTAAACCCTTTCATTGCAAACGGCAGTATATCGTCCATCCAGGTAACGGCGGTAAGTGCGGTAACGAGGGACGCAAAAATCGTAAAGACAATAGCCAGCACAATTAAGGACAGGAGAGTCTTTACATATGCCGCGTTTCTGAAAAACACCGCCCCGAAAAAGAAAATTGAATGCGCGACGATATAGCCTCCGATTAGTTTCCACAGAGAAGCGGTAAAGGGATTGAAAATGCCGTAACTGCCGCCGAAAAGGGCATAGGCGATACCCATTGCCATGCAGGAATACACGAAATATACAACGATTCCGCCTACCACATATCCTGCCGTTGTAATGAGAAATTTACTCAAATACTTCTCGAAACTGCTTGCCGGCAGGAGAAGCGAAAAATATCCCCGGTCCTTCGCGTAAAAGTCCCGAAACACCAGACTTGTCGCGATAAGCCCCGCGACAAACAGCGCGTTGATAAAAAAGATACCGTGAATTTCTTCAGCAGGTCCGGTAAATGCGGATGTTAGATAGATGATAAAATGGATCCCGAGGATAATACTCAATGCTATTATCAGCCCTTTTCGATGTTCCGCCAAATTGATTTTACAAACCCCGAAAAACCGTTTCCATGAAATAATAGATGTTTTATGCATTGTTCTTTTCCTCCCCCGCAAACATACTTTCGATTTGCCGCGGATTTGTCGTTACCGCGTTAAACAGCAGTTCAAGGTCGATGTTTTCCTCCCGGTCTCCGCTGTTTTTCTCCAGCACCGCGTAGCCGCCGAAAACTTTTTCGTAATAGACACCCTCTTCCGGCTGCTTTTCCTGCAGGCGCACCCGCATGTTTTTCGAAATTTCCTCGGAGCTCCGTTGAAAAACAACCTTCGACTGTTCGATAATAATAATCGGGTCGATTAAAAGCTCGATGTCCCGCACCTGATGTGTAGCGATAATGATCGTTTTCGATTCATCCACGCTGCCGCTCAATACTTTTCTGAAACCGCTTTTCGCGGGAATATCCAGTCCGTTTGTCGGTTCATCCAGCAGGGTAACCCGGCAGTTTGACGCGAGGGCAAAGGAAAGAAGAAACTTTTTTTTCTGCCCGTATGAGAGTTCTCCCAGGTTTTCACCCACATCGAAACCGAAGGCCTCGGTGCTTTCCTCAAACTGTTTTGCATCGAAACGGGGATAAAACGGTGCATACCGGGAAAGGTACGCGGTTCCCGGAATTTTCGGCAAAAACGGTTCCTCGGGAACAAAAATAAGGTCCGCGAGCATTTCCGGCTGCCGTTCCATTGCCTCTCTACCCGAAACGGTTACCGAGCCCGTGTGCGGAAACAGCAGCCCGCCGATTAACCGTAGAATCGTGGTTTTTCCCGCGCCGTTCCGGCCGAGAAGCCCGTAAATATTTCCTCCTTCCGCCGTTAGGTTCAAATCTTCGAACAGCTTCCGCCCCGGCTTGTATCCGAAGTTTACTGCACTCATGGTAATCATGGTTTCCTCCAATTAATATTTTCTATCTTAGTGTACTATCTCTCTAATACAGTAGTAATGTAATACGGCTTTACAGGTTTGTCAATACTTTTTTTCGACAATATGATATGCTGGATAAATGGACACTACACGCATTCTTGAAACAGCACGCAAAGCCGCGGAAGCCGCCGCGGGGGTACATAAATCGTACTCAAAATCAGGTTTCACTTCCTCGGCAAAGAAGCAGCATCACGATATGGTTACTTCCGCCGATATCGACTCGGAGCGGGCAATTGTCGAGATACTACGAACATCCTTTCCCGACCACAATATTCTTGCCGAAGAAGGTTCCTATCCGGAGACAGCCTCTCCCTACACCTGGATTATCGATCCTTTAGACGGCACGAACAATTTTTTCAAGGGGTTCCCTCATTACGCGGTATCAATCGGCGTTGCCCTGGAAGGAGAGATCATTGCCGGTATTGTCAGGAACACTGCCGGAGAAGGGGTGTTTTCCGCCGAAAAGGGGAAAGGAGCGTTTTACGACGGCAGCCCCATCCGTGTAAGCCGGCAGGACTCGTTGAAAAACGCTATGCTCTTTACCGGTTTTTACTATGACCGGGGAGACGAGATGCGGAAAACACTCGGTGCTATTGAACATTTTTTTAAAAAAGGAATTATCGGCATCCGCCGGACCGGCTGCGCCGCCTTGGACCTCTGCTACACAGCCGCCGGATGGGGCGACGGATTCTGGGAGCACCGCCTCTCCCCCTGGGATTACGCCGCCGGGAAACTGATTCTTTCCGAAGCCGGCGGAACGCTTACCGATTTTTCCGGCAGCGACCCGGCACTTGCAACGAGCTCGATTATCGCTGCGAACGGGCGCCTGCATTCGGTGCTTCGCCGGGAGTTTGCAGAACTGCAGCGGTAGATTCCGATTCAATAAGGTGCAAAAAAAGGCGAAAAAAAAGCTGCCCTGGAACATATCTCCGGACAGCTTTTCGTGGTTTGTGCAAAAATATCAGTAATTCCGCATTGCCTGCATTTTACGGGCTTTTTTCATCAACTTCCGTTCAAATGCTTTCCGCTTCTTATTCCGGATAGTTGACGGTTTTTCGAAGTATTCCCGTTTTTTCCACTCCCTGATAATCCCCTCTTTTTCAACCATCCGCTTAAAGCGTTTCAAGGCCTTTTCAAGCGGCTCAGTTTCTTCAATCCGTACGTACGCGATATTCATCACCCCCTTTTCAGTTACTTAACTGTATGGTTACCCAAAACAGCGGGTTTGTCAAGAACACGGCCCTCGACAAAAATGTACGGATCGACGGCAACCTCTCCGACGCGTATTTCCCAGTGCAGGTGGTCCCCGGTTGAAAGTCCGGTGCTTCCCACGGTGCCGATAAACTGTCCTTTTTTCACGTAATTTCCCCGCACGGCGGCGATAGAATCGAGGTGGTAATAAATTCCGTAAATCCCCGGGAGGTGTTCGATGATGACCGTTTTTCCAGTCACAATCCGGTCCGCGGCGAACACCACCCGGCCGTTTCCGCTTGCGTATACCGACGTTCCTTTCGGCGCCGCCATATCGACTCCGGTGTGAATGGAATAGCCGATGCCGCCGTCACTGTACAAATAGCGTCTCCGGTCGCCGAAATAACTCGATGTAATAAAGTCGTCTACCGGCAGCCGGTGCTTTTCCCGCGAAAAGACGGCGCTTTTCGAGAAGCCGCGGAGGATCGCGAAAAACTCCGCCGCCTCCGCGTCTTTCCGAGGGTCCGGTTCCGCTCGAATTGCCGTCAGCTCCCGGTTCAGGGGAATATCTTCGGACAAGAATTCCCTCGGCAGGATGGCAACGTCGAGCGTTTCCTCGACATCTGCCAGCCCTTCGAGGCGGTATCGAAGGGTATACTCCCCCGGCGCGGCCGTGGACGGGACCCCGACAATGAACGAGAAAAAATATTTTCCCGACGACTCCTCCGGGCGGGTAAACATTTTCCCGGTCGAAAGAACGTTCCGCTGCGTGTCCTCGACAACGGCGGTTCCGTCCCAGAACATCGATGTCGCCTCCAAGGACAGGACCAGCACGCCCCCCGGAAAGGAGGTCTCCGTATAAACCGCCTCCGGGGATGCCGTGCTTTCACAATACAGCGGTACAAGGGAGAAAAAAGCGATCGTGAGCAGGAGAAGGAGTTTTTTCATTTTTCAACGTCCAGAACGGTCAGCTGCAGATGTTCGGTATTTTGAAAGTAATTTCTCCCCAGCCGGAACAGGAGGCTGACGGAGTCCCCGGTGCTGAAATCGCGGTTCACCCGGTCAGCGGCGCGCCAGAAAATGGCAGGCCAGGAATTACCGCCGGTGTCCACGGTCATTTTTATATGCTGTTTGTCCGTCTTGCCGATAATGGACATCCCGCTGATAACCGCGTTTTTGAGCAGGAAGATAAGCGGCTGGTTGCCTTCGCCGTAGGGTTCGAATTTTTCAACTATCTTAATAAGCTCCGGTGTCATATGCTTTACCGGCAGTTCCGCGTCAACCGGTATCGGTTCCTCCTCCGCTGCCGCGGTTTTCATGTCCGCGGAAGCGGTACGTAAACATTCCCGCAGCCGGTCCAGGTTTTCCAGGGGAATGCTGAACCCGGCGGCAAAGTCATGTCCGCCGAAATCGATAAAGAGCTCCGAAAACGCGGCGAGCATGTTTTTTACATTCACCCCGCCGCTGCTCCGCACCGATCCTATTGCCGTTTCATCGTGGATTGAAATAACCACCGCCGTTACGTTAAAGGTATTCACCAGGCGGGCCGCGATAATTCCCGTAATGCCCCGGTGGATGTTTTTCCCCGTTACAAGCACCATTTTTTGCTGAAAATCTTGATAGCTCTCTTCGGCATCCTTCAGAATCGTATTCCACACTTTATCGCCTAAGGCCTTCCGTTCCCGGTTGAGTGCTATTATTTCATCGGCAAGCTGCTGCCGCTCTCCGTGGTCAGGGGAAAGGAACAGTTCCACCGCCTTGTCGGGCACGCCCATTCTTCCGGTAGCGTTTATCAAAGGCGCTATATTCCAGGCAATGTCCTTTGTACCGATGGTTTTCGCGAGAATATTCTGCTTGAACATCAGCTCGTGAATACCCGGCCGGCTGCCCCGGTTCAGCAGCTCCATCCCCAATCGTACTAAAATCCTGTTTTCATTAACCAGCGGCATAAGGTCCGCTATGGTCCCGAGGGCAACGAGGTCGAGTATTTCCAGGTACTCCTTGCCGAGAGAAGGCTCTTGCTCGAAATAAAAAGAGGTAAACAGGCTGATAAAGATATCGATCTCGTACCGGTCTTTCCGCTGATACCTGGCAAAACGGCTCAATTCGCGCATTCGAAAGAGGCTTTTCTCCCGCAGTTTTGGAAAGGCCTTCCAAATTTCGGGAGCGGCGTCGATTGCATGGACCTCAACCGCCTCCCCGAATACCCGGGTAATCATTTTTTTCTGCAGTGTTTCATCATATATGTAGATCTCCTGATTCGCGAGAAACTGCACCAGCCGTGTCTGTTCCACATACAGTCCCGGAACGATATTTTCTACAATTCTGTCGACTTCCACCAGGTTTTCCAGTTTGACCGCCTCGATAATGAACGTCTCGTTCCCCGGGCGTAAATTCATAAGACACACCGGATGGTTGTACAGGGGAGTATATGAAAACCTGAGGGCCCAGATAACCTTTGCGACAACCGCGCATCCCGCCAGCCCTTCGAAGGGGTACCCCGAGTCTTCCATTTTGGGATTGATAATCGCCGCCGCCTTCGGAACGGTGCTGTGGGGGTTGTGATGGTCAATAACGATGGTATCGATACCGAGTTCAGCGGCGTAGGCTATCTCCTCCGTATTCGAAATACCGCAGTCGACGGTAATAATGAGGGTAACATCATTTTCCTTGCACCTGTCCACCGCAGCCTTCGTCAGCCCGTACGGATCATCCCCGAGAGGAAGGGTCCAGGCCGCGTCGATGCCCATGTTGACAAGTTCCTGATACAGCAGGACCGTCGAGGTAATTCCGTCGGCGTCCCTGTCCCCGAAGATGGAAACCTTCTCCCCCTCCGCGGCGGCCTCCCGAATTCTGTCGACGGCGTCCTCCATTTCACTAAACAGAAAGGGATTGTGGAGAAAACGGACATCATTTTCCAGATAATACGCCGCGTCTTCATAGCTGCATACTCCGCGCCGGACGAGAATGGCCGCCGTCAGCAGGTCGATGTCAAAACGGGAGGAAAACTCCCTCACTAAATCGGTATTAATATCTTCTTTTTTCCATTTCATAGCTCAGCTCTGTAATCCAAAGGAAGTTATTTCATTATACACGGGACCGCCGGATTGTAAAACAGATTGATAGAGAATTATCCGGGGAATTGTCATTTTTCCGCGGAGGGGGTAACTAAAATCGTTTTCACTTAGGGGGCGGGCTTTACTTCCCTTCCGCACCCTCCCTAAGGTGATATGGGGCGCATATGGCGTGTCCCTAAGCGAAAACCGGTCCCGAAACAGCGAAAAGAGTTCCCGATACATCCGGGTACACTCGGCCTTCCCCTCCGTAACGGGGCTGAAAACGACACGGGGTTTTCCCTTCGGCGGAAATTGTCCGATGCCGCTGAACTCCGCGGAAATAACCGGATGATGTTCCGCTGCCCGGCTACAGGTCTCCCGCACCAGCTCCTCCGTACTTCCGTCGATGTTGCCGAAAAACATGAGGGTAATGTGCAGGTTCTCAGGCCGTACCCATCTAATCGATGAAAACTTCTGCCTTCCCTCCTCGAGGAACGGCCGAATTGCCTCTTTTACTCCCTCCGGCAGCGGAAACGCCAAGAATGCCCTCATTACTGCTCCTCCCATAGTACCAATGATACAATCGGTCCTTCGATAACCGCTTCCAAATAAGCCTTGAGGAAACCGAAGACCTGCCGCTCCGTCGCCTTGTCCAGCAGGACCCTGCACCCCTGCCCGAAGGGGAGCGTTTTCGTGTGTTCCAGATACTGCACCGCCCCTCTGTTCAGTTGTACCCTTCCCCCCCCGGTGCAGGAACTGCAGTAGGCTTCATGGTGAACAACATCGATATACACGTCACCCTCCCCCGCCGCCGGACCGCCGCAGCGCGAACACTCCTGCAAGTCCGGAGCAAGGCCGGACATCAGGATAAAGCGCCAAAAAAACTGCAGAAGGGGATACACGACTTTTGCTTCTTCCGATTTTTCGATTTCCTCAAGCACTTCCGCCGCCGCTGAAAAAAAGGGGACACGCTCCCCTCCACCGAAGGATTTCAGCAGCACCTCCGCCGCCGCCGAGGCGGCGTAATACTTCCGGAGACTTCCGTGAATCCCTCCATGCATCCGTACAGGATACGCGTCCGTTAATTTATATCCCTGCTTTACGGGGTCGAAATATAAATTCACCTGTAAATAGGAAAAAGGAAGGACAATGCCGGCCAATTTGCTCTTTCCCTTCGCCGCGCCGTAGGCATTGACGTAGAGAATTCCTTCGGTGTCGGTTAAAAGCGTCAGCCTTCTGTGTATTTCTCCGAATTTGACCGATTTTAACACAACGGCATCCGCCTTCAGCAGCCTTCTGCTCATACCGCTATCATTGCGTTTTTCCGCGGTTCCCGCAAGGCGGAACAGCAATTATTTGACCGGAGTATTATTTACCCATATATTTTGCATAACCGAAAAAAAAATGAGAGGTCATATATATGGCAAAAAATGAAATTATTCCGGCTGATATGATTCTGCCGAACAAGATATTTATCGTCCCGTTACAGGGGAAGCCGATTTTCCCCGGGCTCTTCACTCCTCTGATGATCAGCGATGAAGAAGATATCCACGTAATAGACCGGGCCATGGCCGGCGGCAGCATGATCGGCTTAGTGCTGCTGAAAAACACCGAATCCGCCGAACATGAGGGGACCGACCTTTACCGGGTGGGAACGCTTGCAAAAATTGTCAAGAAGATCAACCTTCCCGACGGAGGGTATAATCTGTTCATCTCGACGGTCAAACGGTTTAAAATTAGGAAGTTTGCTTCCAGGGAACACCCCGTCAGCGCGATCGTGGACTACCTCGAGGAAACGAACAATACCGGCGACGAAGTAAAGGCGCTTACCCGCTCTCTTATCAGCGAAATGAAACAGGTTTCCGAGAACAACCCCCTTTTTTCCGAAGAGATGCGCCTGAATATGGTCAATATCGATCAGCCCGGTAAAATTGCCGACTTTATCGTTTCAATTCTCAATATTGACAGGAATGAACAGCAGAAAATTCTCGAAACGATGGATGTGCGGCAGCGGATGGAGCAGGTGCTCATTTTTATCAAAAAGGAACAGGAACTCCTCCGTATTCAGCAGCGGATCCAGAAGCAGATCAATGAACGGATTGAAAAGAGCCAGCGGGAATACTTTTTAAAAGAAGAGCTGAAGGCCATTAAACAGGAACTCGGCATGCCGGTGGATTCGAAAAGCTCGGAATACCAAAGGTTCAGCGAGGCAATCGAGAAGCTCGAACTGGAGGAGGAAACCGAGGAACAGGTAAAGCGGGAACTGGATAAATTTTCCCTCATGGACCCCAACTCCTCCGAGTTTATCGTTACCAGAAACTACCTCGACACCATTATCACCCTTCCCTGGGGAGAGCCGGAACATACCGCGATTGATTTGGAAAAGGCGCAAAAAATACTGGATAAAGATCATTACGGTCTGGAGGACGTAAAGAACCGGATTGTTGAATATCTTGCCGTTCGGAAACTGAAAGACGATACAAAAGGCTCGATTATCTGCCTCGTGGGCCCTCCGGGTGTCGGGAAAACCTCGGTCGGGAAGTCGATAGCCCGGGCTTTGGACCGGAAATTTTTCCGTTTTTCCGTCGGCGGGATGCGGGACGAAGCCGAGATTAAGGGACACCGCCGCACCTATGTCGGGGCGATGCCCGGAAAAATCATCCAGGGACTGAAAATCGTTAAAACGAGAAACCCCGTGTTCATGATCGATGAAATCGACAAGCTCGGTGTTTCCTTTCAGGGAGATCCGTCCTCCGCCCTTCTCGAGGTCTTGGATCCGGAACAAAACGTAAGTTTCCGGGACCATTATCTCGACCTTCCCTTCGATATTTCAACTATCATTTTTATCGCTACCGCGAATACCTTGGACTCCATTCCCCGGCCGCTGCTGGACCGAATGGAGGTTATCCGCCTTTCGGGATATATCGAACAGGAGAAGATAGCAATTGCCCGGAAATATCTCATACCGAAGTCGCTGGACCGGGCGGGTTTTAGGAGATCGGACGTGAAGTACAAAAAATCCGCCCTCTCCGGTATTGCCGGAAATTACGCCCGGGAGGCGGGGGTGCGGAATTTCGAGAAGGCACTGGACAAAATACACCGGAAACTGGCGAAGGATATTGTCTTAGGACGGAAGCAGACGCCGATTTCCGTTGAAAACGACAATCTGCAGGAGTATCTCGGACAGCCCCTGTTCAGGGAAGAGGAAACGATTAGGACAATCCGACCGGGGATGGCCGTCGGGCTCGCCTGGACGAATTTGGGAGGGGACACCCTCCTGATCGAAGCAGTGGAAAACCCCGGAAAGGAAGGATTCAAACTGACCGGACAAATGGGTGAAGTTATGCAGGAAAGCGCGAATATCGCCTACACCTACGTCCGCCACATTGCGGGCAATTTTGGAGTAGACAAGTCCTTCTTCGAAAAAAACAGCATTCATCTCCACATTCCCGCGGGTGCAACGCCGAAGGACGGTCCTTCAGCGGGAATAACCATGGCCTCCGCCCTTCTCTCCCTTGCGGCGGGCAAACGGCTCAAATATCGCCTGGCAATGACGGGAGAACTCTCCCTTACCGGAAAGGTACTGCCAATAGGCGGATTAAAAGAAAAAACCATTGCAGCGAGAAGAAACAAAATGAAAGATATTGTTATTCCGAAGCAGAACATGAGGGACTTGGAAGAAATCCCGGAATATATTACAAAGGGGTTATCCTTCCATCCCGTCGAGACAATGGAAGAGGTAACGGAGCTTATTTTTTGAAACAGATACTGATACTTCTTGCACTTGCTCTGCTTTTTACCGCTTGCACGGAAAATGAAGTTACCGGCGAGGAACGCGGAACCGCGGAAGCAGAGCCGGCAGGCCCGGTGCACCCCCGTTTTTCACTGTCTCTCGACGACCTTGCGGAATTGGCGGAAAACCTGCCGGAAGAAATCCGGAGGACGATTGTAGAAAATTCGCGGCAGTTTCTTGAAGACGCGGAAGATATTCTTTCCCTGCCCCGGGAACAGGTCGTTCTCGTGGATAAGCAGCATCCCCTCTTAGGCGATTACGCGCCGGAGGACCTGACGGACCTCGCGGAGTACGGGTTCTATTTGAACAAAGAGGGGCTTCAGCTCCGGAAAATCTGCATTCCCGATCTGTTGAAGATGCACCGGGACGCTTCGGAGGAGGGACTGCGGCTGGTTATTTCCTCGGCCTACCGCTCCTACGCCTATCAGGAACAGGTATTTCAGTATCATGTCGCCTCGATCGGGGAAGAGCAGGCACGGCGGGAATCGGCGGAACCGGGGAAGTCCCAGCACCAGCTCGGTACCGCCGTGGATTTCGGAAGCATTACCCCCGCCTTCGGCACCACACCGGAGGGGAAATGGCTCCGGGAGAACGCCTGGAAATACGGTTTTTCCCTCTCCTATCCCGAAGATTCGGAAGAGCTGACGGGATACATCCATGAGATATGGCATTACCGCTGGATCGGCCGGGAAGCCGCGGCCTTCGAAAGGACCTACTTCGAGGGAATACAGCAGCACATGCTGAAGTTCCTTGCCGAGAACCGGGAAACCCTTGAAGCGTCACGGCTTTTGCAGGGCGGCTGATTCAATGGAACTGCTGTCCCCCGCCGGTAATGTGGAAAAGCTGTATTACGCCTACGCCTACGGCGCCGACGCGGCGTATATCGGTCTTTCCAATTTCTCGCTCCGATCGAAGGCGGACAATTTTACACGGGGCGACGCCGCCGCGATAAGGGCCTTGAAGGGAAATAAAAAACTCTACTGCGCCTTGAATATTTATTTCCATCAGGATGACCTGCGGAAACTCGAGGCTTCCCTGGATGAGATCGCCGCCTACCCCTTCGACGCATTCATTATTTCCGATATCGGCATTGTCCCCCTTCTAAAAAACCATTTTCCCGGCATCCGGCTCCATGTAAGCACCCAGGCAAACTGTGTAAACGGAGAAGCCGCGAAGCTGTACCGGGACCTCGGTTTTTCGAGAATTATTGTCGGAAGGGAAGTTTCCCTGAAAGAAATTGAGGCAATAAAAAACGCCGTCCCGGATGTTGAACTGGAAGGATTTGTCCACGGCGCCATGTGCCTTGCCTACTCGGGACGCTGTTTTTTAAGTGCCTATATGGCGGGACGTTCCGGAAACGCGGGAGACTGCGCCCATTCCTGCCGCTGGGAGTACCGGCTGATGGAGGAATCGGAACGGCCCGGGGAATATTATCCGGTAATCGAAGAGGACGGATATACCACGATTTTAAGCTCGAAAGACCTCTGCATGATCGATTACATATCCGAACTGCGGGACAGCGGCCTCGATTCGGTGAAAATCGAAGGGAGAATGAAATCCGTCTACTATACCGCAGTTGTTACCCGGGCATACCGGAAGATGATCGATTCCGTCGTTTTCGACCGGAACGTTCCCGATCTGGAAGCGTACCGGGAAGAACTGTTTCACATCAGCCACCGTGAATATTCGACGGGGTTTTACTTCGGTACCGATGAAATTGAACGCCCGGCGAGGAGGTCCTATATTAGAACACACCTCCTGTTGGGGACCGTCCGGAAACAATGCGGGGACCGCCGGTATCTTCTTTCGGTAAAAAACAGCATATATACCGGAGACACTATCGAGTACATCGGCCCCGATATGGTCTCGCTTCCCGACAGCGGCTTCCGTCTCTTCGACGCCGAGGGAGAAGAAACCGCTGCAGCGCATCACGGCCGGGACTTTTACATCGAAACGGATAAACCTTTACGTGAAAATTTTATTATTCGAAAAAAAATATGATTCCTTCCCTTTCTGTCGTTATTCCGGTATACAACAGCGCCGACAGTATTGAAGCGGTCCTTGCCGCGCTGTCGGCAGCCGTCCCCTGTTTGACGGAAAACTACGAATATATTTTTGTAGATGACGGAAGCACCGACGCCTCATTTTCCGTTCTGTCCCGGCTGCATGAGCGCCTTCCCTGCTGTACCGTCATCAAGCTGGGGGAGAACCGGGGACAGCAGAATGCCCTGCTCTGCGGTCTCGGGTATGTTACCAAGGAATACGCCGCTACCATCGACGACGACCTTAGGCACAATCCCGCCGACATCGGAAGGCTCTACCGGGAATTGGTCCGAACCGGCGCCGATGCCGTGTACGGAATATACGGCAGCCCCCCGGAGCAGCGGGGCTCCCGGCGCCGCGGATTCAGGGAGGGGTTTAGAAAAGCCGGGAGCGGCATGGCGGACCTGTTTTTTACCCGGTGCTGCGGAAAGCCGCCGGGAGTGAAAGCGGGAAGCTTCCGGCTTACCGGCAGGAGTACCGTCCACCGCATCGTTACGGAACACCCGGCGGAACAGCCCTTCATTTACATTACCGCCGCCCTTCTGCGTTTTTCGCAAAACATTACGTCGGTCCCGCTGGCTGCTCCTTTTCCGGCGGCGGCGTTGAAACGGCAGCGGAGCAGATACTCCTTTGGAAAGCTTGTCCGTTTGTTTCTTCTCCTCTGCGTATACTACAGCGGCATTCCCGGATTCCGGCTTTTCCGCCGGAAGGGGAAACCGTTTACCGTCCGGACAGTCCTGCCGCCTCGGCCCCCGGACACCGCGGTGGAGGGAAAAAAAATCCTCTTCCTCGGCTCCGGGAACAATCAGATCAATCCTATCCGGCGGGGAAAGGAGCTCGGCTACTTTATCATTGCCTCGGACTACTTTGTAACTTCCCCGGGAAAGGCCGCCGCCGACGCGTCGCTTACTGCCGACGCCTTTTATCCCGAAGCAACCCTCGAGGCCGCAAGCTGGCTTAAGCCGGATGGAGTAATTACAACCGGCACCGATCAGACGGTCCTTACCATGGCGGCAGTTGCCGAAAAACTCGGTTTGCCGTCATACATTGACAGCGAAACTGCCCGAAACGTTACCGACAAGGGAAGAATGAAGCGCATTTTTGCCGCCAATGATATTCCGGCACTCCCCTGGATGCTGCTTCCTTCTCCCGTGGAAACCGGGTCCGCAGATTGCCTCGACATGCTGCGGCAGCTTTGCCCCCCCCTTGTCGTAAAGCCACCGGACAGCCAGGGACAGCGGGGGGTGCTGAAACTTTCGTCGGCGGAAGAAGTGCCGGACCATATGGAGGAGGTACTCAGCTACTCGCGGCAGCGGAACATCATTGTGGAGGAATATTATCCAAGCGATGAACTTACCGTAAGCGGCTGGGTAACAAACGGCCACGCGCGGATCCTCTCGGTAACGGACCGCGAAACTTTTGAACGGGGGCCCCATATCGGTATCTGCAGGGCCCACATGTACCCCTCCAAATACCTTCCCGCGCTCGCGGATGAAATTGAAACACTTACAAACAACATCGTCGCGGCATTCCGCATTCGGGAAGGGCCGATTTACTTCCAGTACCTGACGGGAGACGGGGGATTACGGGTAAACGAAATCGCCTGCCGAATAGGAGGGGCGTATGAGGAAATTTTCCTGCCCGTATGCACCGGCTTCGATATTCTGAAAGCAAATTATTCCGCCGTCCTCGGCAGGCCCTTCCGGGTTGAAACATATCCCGGCTATACCTGGAGGGAGCCAGGAATGTTTCTGTCGGCGCAGCTGTTTTTCGCGAAACCGGGCACGGTACGGGAGCTGCGGGGGCTTAAGACGGTTACCCGATTACCGGCGGTCGTTGCCGCCGCCTTTCACGTGAGGGAAGGAGACAGCATCGGAGAAACCGAAAACGCGACCGCCCGCGCGGGGTTTTTCATCGTCCATGCCTCGTCGCGAAAGGCGCTCCGGCGGGAAATCGACGCGGTTTTTACCGTTTTACAAATTATCGGAGAATCCGGAGAAAATCTCATTATTCCCTACTTAGAAACCCTGTAAACCCGAACTTTCCAGGGTGCCGTATTTTGATACCGCACTATCCGCATTGCATACACCGGTGCGGAAAACTCACCGACCGGCACGGCATCTTCGGCAATAAACCGGAGCATATCTGAATAATAGGGCCATATATTTCCGTATATGATGTTCCACACCGGCCGGCTGTTGTAAATAACCTCCATCTCATCCGGCAGAACAATGTATTCGATGTTCCGTTCCTCGATATACTGCCGAAAGGAGATATCATGTTCCCGCAGATACGTTAGGTTCCGGTAATCGTACAAATTCCCCGGCAAAAATGCCGGCTCCGCGTTGATATTGGCTAGGACGACGGCGTCCCCCGGAACATGCCGGCTTACTGCTAAGAGGTACTGCCGGTAATGGTTTTTCTCAAGCCACGGCAGCATCTGCAGGCTTGATGATACAACGGTCAGCAGCAGCATGAGGATAAGGAGTCCCGTGAAAACCGCTTTCCGTTTCAGAAGCATCGACAGAATGCGCACGAGGAGCAGCAGGGCCGAGGGAAACAGGAAAATGACGCTCGGCTGGCCGTATCTGCCGATAAGGACAATCCCCGCGAGTACCGCGAAAAGGACCAGAAATATTTGCGCGGGAACGGCGTATCTGTCCCCGGTGCTTCTTCCTTCGGCAAGGGCGGCTATAAAAAACCCGAGGCCCGCGGTACCGGCGCAGCAGAAGAGAAGCAGTTCCACCCGGATACAAGGCGTGTAATAGGTACCGCTTATTTGAAAAAACAGCTTGTAGAAGTAATCGGAAACGGCCCGTATCTTCGTAAAGAGGGAAGTATCAACCCCTAAGGTGCTGCCGTAGGAAAAGTAATGCCGGACAAAGCGGGGATCAAAATAGAGGCTCAAGCCGACAAATACGGCGGCACCGGCGGCGGCGGGAAGAAGAAAATAAATTAAATTTCGGATTTTTTTGTCTCTGCAGTGCGCGATTCTGTAAGCATACAGGAACAGCAGAGGGAGCAGCAAAATGAACGCGTTCGGATGTACCCCCGCTGCGGCACCAATACAGGTCCCGGCAAGAACATCACCCCCCGCTGACCCGGTACGGACGGATTTGAAAAAGAAATAGAGCGACAGAAGGTGAATGAACAGAAGAACGCTCTCCTGCCTCCCGAACCGGCCGGCATAGAGAAACTGTATCCCGAACGCGAGAAGCAGCACGGAAAAAAACGCTGTCCCCCGCCGCCCGTTCATTTCGAGAATAAGGCGGTAGTACACATACAAAGCGGCCGCGGCAAAGAGCAGGGAAAGGCCCCTGACGGTACGGAGGGAGTACCCGAACAGCTTAATACTTACGATCTGCAGTCCCTGAAACAGGACGCGAAGCCCGTGGGGATGCCGTTCATACAAATCGAAAAACGGTTCCGTCTGCCCCGGTTTCCCCGTGTGCAGGATATACCGGGACAGCCCGGCGAGCCAGGTTTCATCGGAATGGACGAAAGGAAAGCGGTCGATAAACAGGAGATTAGCAAAAAAGTAGAGAATGATGAAAACGATTATTATTATATGCCCTTTTCGCCACTTGACCATGCCGTTTAGACAGATTATAAATACAAGAAGATAAAAATAAAAGACTAAGGAGGATTTATCGTGAAGCGTATTGCCCGTGCTTGTTTATTGATACTGATTAGTATTTCATTTGCCGCACTTATCGGCTGTCATCCTGAAAAACAGAAAGGAGAATACATCGTCGACGCCGAAGATGTTTCCACACTTCTATCACAGGCTAACACCGTTTTAGTAGATACACAACAGTCAACGGACTATAAGGAAAAACATATCGACGGGGCCGTCAATATCAGCCGATCCCATATCGTTGTTAACACTCCGTATCCGAATATGCTCGCGTCTTCGCAGCAAATTGCGGAAATTCTTGGCCTCCGCGGTATTTCCAACGAAACCCTGGTAATTATTTACGACAACAATAACAATATGGACGCCGCCCGTCTGTGGTGGACCCTTCTCGTCTATGGTCACACAAAGGCGAAAGTTGTAAGCGGCGGCCTCGAGGCGCTGGAAGCCGCTGGATTTTCAGCAAACGCGGACCGCGTCGCCACCACGCCGGCGACTTTCACCATATCGGTAAAAAATAAGGAATATATCGCCTCCACGGGGGACGTGAAAAATCAAGTCGACGATCCCGACCCGGATGTCTGTATTATCGATACCCGTACTTTGGAAGAATATACCGACGGTACGATTCCCGGATCGATTCACATTAATTACACGTCAAATAATTTCAAGGACGGAACATACCGGCCCGTACGGCAGATACGTATCCTGTACCGGGAAGCCGGAATTAAACCGGAGGACACGGCAATTATGTACTGCAAATCCTCGATCCGTGCGGCACAAACGTTTCTCGCCATGTACAACGCGGGATATCCTAACCTGAAAATTTACGACGCGGCATGGCTCGGCTGGTCCGATGACAGCTCGCTGCCGGTATACCGTGCATCGGGAGAAGAGGTCCAGGCAACGGTCCAGGACGGTTCATAGGGGATACGGGACCGTTCCGAAACAGATGATAATTAATATCATTACACTTGCCTTTTTCGGTAATAGTTGATATATTTACTACAAATAAGAAATCAATAAATGGAGGTTTTAGATTTTATGTTTAAAAAGAACAAATTATTAGTTCTTCTTACCGTACTCATGATCGCCTTCGCACTTTTCTTCGTTGCATGTGATAAAGAAGAAAAAGCGGCGGCCGGTACGGAAACAAAAGAGGAGTCGGCAAGCACGGCTGAAAAAGCGCCGGAGCAGGAACCTGCACCGCAGTTAGACCCCGTCGAAGAAGGGGTCATGGAATATTTCGCCAACAAACCGGGACACAACTACAAGATCCCCGAGAAAGATTTTATTGAAAAGGTCAAAAACGGCGACGATATGTTCATTCTCGACATACGGCAGCAGGATGTGTACGACAAAGGGCACGCAAAAGGCGCTGTCTTAGCGTCCTGGGGTCCTTCCTTAGGCGATGCATTCGCGAAGATCCCCTCCGGCAAGCCCGTATACGTATACTGCTATTCGGGGCAAACCGCTGGACAGACCGTCATGCTCTTGAACCTTGCCGGTTTCGAAGCTTACTCCGTGAATCTCGGCTGGGTGTACGGTATTTCAAGGGCCGACGGGTATGAAGCCATTACTGAAACAACACCGAATGATTTTCCCGCGGAAGGATCGAATATTCACCCCGACATTCTTTCGGCAATTAAAGAATACTACACCGGTTTTTCAGCAGTCGCTGACACGATTTATAAAAATTACATGATTAGTGAAGACAACTTGAAAAAACTGATCGATGAAGACGAGGATGTGTACATCCTTTCAATCCGGAGCGCTCAACATTACGGTGAAGGCCACATTCCCGGTGCCTCGAATATTCCATGGGGCGCGGGCATGGAACAGTCTTTCAGCTCCCTGCCGAAGGACAAAAAAATTATCACCTACTGCTACACCGGACAGACTGCGGGACAGACCGTTGCGGGCCTGCGGCTCTTAGGCTACGACGCCGTCAGTTTGCGGGGCGGTATTGGGATGCCGTCAAACGATCCCTTAGGCTGGAAAAACGCAGGCTACGAAGTGGTCCAATAGTAACCTGGAAGATAAAAAAAAAGACCCCGATTTCTCGGGGTCTTTTTTTTTTATTCTCTTTTTTACGCTAATAGTTTGGAAAGCACGGATGATTCCGTGATGTTCTTGTCTTCGATGATTGTTTCTATTTGACCGTCTTTAATAATCGCTACGGTGGGGAACTTTTTAATTTTTAGTCGGTCTGCTAAGCCTCTCGACTTGTACACATCGATTTTCACGACCTTGTAGCGTCCGTTGCTTTCTTTCTCCACATATTCCATTACGGGCAGCTTTTCCCTGCAGTTAGAACATGATGCATCGAAAACAAATGCCGCCACGGGCATGTCATGCCGCATAACCTGACTGTGAAAAACCTCGGTTTCCGCGATGTATTTTTCGGCTCCGTATCCCGCGATCGCTCCGTCACCGACAGCCGTCGCGACCTGTTTTAAAAATTTATCGTTAATATCGCCTACGGAGAAAACACCTTCGACGTTGGTTTCCATCCGCTCGTTGACCTCGACATATCCTTTTTCGGTAATGTTTACCTGTCCTTCGAGCAGTTCCGAGTTGGGAAGATATCCGATAAACTCAAAACATGTGTCGACGGTAACGGGTTCCTCGTTGCCGGTTTTAAGGTTTTTCAGTACTACCCGTTCCAGGTGGTCTTCCCCTTCAAACCGTTGTACCACGGTATTCCAGAGAAATTCCATCTTCTCGTTTTTTAACGCCTCGTCCCGCGCAATTTCGTTACAGTCCATTTTACCGGTGTCGTGCATAACGGAAACGTACACCTTTTTCGCGAACTTCGTCAGGAACATTCCTTCTTCAATCGCGGCGTCACCTGAACCGATGACCATAACCTCTTTTCCCGTATTCGCCGCGGCGTCGCACGTGGCGCAGAAAGAAATACCCTTGTCAAAGAGATATTTCTCCTCATCCTGGGCATTGGTAACCCGGGGCCGTCCGCCGGTAGCTATAATTACTACCTTTGCCTCGTACCGGTTCCGGAAAGTTTCGACAACCTTTACTTCACCTTTAAGATCGACGGTTTTAACGTCCGTCAATTTGAAATCGACGCCGAATTTTTTTGCCTGCTTCTGAAAAAGCTCCATAAGGCCGAGACCGGTGGACCCTTCCGGAAAACCCGGATAGTTTTCAATCTCGTTCGTGTAGGTGGCAAGACCTCCTACCAGCGCTTTTTCAATAATAATTGTTTTCAGCTGTGCCCGGCCGCAGTAAATTCCGGCGGTAAGTCCGCCGGCGCCGCCGCCGATTATCACAACATCGTACTGTTCAACTTTTTTTTCTCGTGCCATTTTTAACTCCGCTTTCGTTACATAAAATATTTAACCAGCAGTTTGCTGCCGATTATCGCTCCAAGAAACAGGAAGAGGGCGTAAGCCCATCCGGAAAGAGAAAGTGATGAAATACCGCTGTAAAGAGCACCGATATTACAACCGAACCCGATCCTTGCCCCGTAGCCCATCAGCAGTCCGCCTAATACGGCCGCAATTACCTGTTTCCAGGATTTCAATTTTTTAATCTTAAACTGAGATGCTAAAAGCGTAGCCATGAGGGCGCCGAAAATTATCCCTAAATTTCGCATTGTGCCTGGGTCACGAAGAAAACCGGCATTGAGTGTTGCCTGGGCCCCGTCGCTTGCAAAATAATACCATTTATCGACTGAGCCGCCGAATGCACGGTAGATCCATGCCCCCCAATTGGCGAAAACACCGGAAACCCCCCATGGATTTCCGGTACTTGCCAGGGTCACAATTTGAAACAAAGAGAGCAAAACCGCCCCGGTTACATAGGGCCACGCCTGCTTAAACCATTCATTATAGAATTTCGTTTCCCGAATTTTCAAAATCGGACCTCCCGATTGTTATTTCAGTTTTTCGATGATAACTTCCCATTCGCCGTCATCAATTTCTTCAACTTCGACGTTGTGTCCCTCTTTTCGCGCCCATTCAGGTACATTTTTCATGGCACAGCTGTGATCGATCTGTACAATAAGAACATCATTAACAGCCATTTCCTTTAGTTTGTTCTGCGCCTTTACCAACGGTACCGGACAAGCTTCGCCGTAGCAATCAAGTTCAAATTCTGCCATTTTTTTCTCCTTCTACTAAAAATTTTTATTAATAATACTTTATTAACTTTCCTGTTGTTTTCTGTTTGCCCACCTGTCGGCCATAACAAAAAGGAAGGCAATAAATACAAGCTGAATTGCAATCGCCCCCATCCAGCCGAAAACATCCGGAAGGAAGACCGCTTTGCCCCGCAAGATGACGTTATATTTCCAAAAACCAAAGTCATGCGCCCCCCACAGGGAACCCGCAATAAAAAAGACAATGGAAAGCATCTGCATGGTAAAGCCCTCCCCCACACGCATGAGCGTTCCCGACGCGCATCCTCCGGAAATAACCATTCCGATTCCGAACATAAAGGCGCCGACAGCCGTAGCTCCGCTTACGGGAACGACATAGCTCATGCCGGGAATCGGCAGTCCCCTCGATGCCGCACCGTACTTTATGGCCGTAAAACCAATTGACGTAATCGCGAAGGCAATGAGTACCGCCTTTGTAAGGTTTGTACCTCCGGTTAAATACGGATCACGCAGTGAGGCCGTGAAACAGAAACGGGCCTTCTGCAGGATGAACCCGAAGGCAAGACCGAGAAACCAAAAAAGACCAAGCTGCTGGGAAAAGGTCAGCAGCAGGATTCCGACGGCAATAAGAACGATGAAAGACAAAAAGCCGAAGGGAAGCTGATTTTTCTTCTTCTTCTTGCTCCTCGAACTTGAAGAACTTCTTCTAATTGAAGATGTCCCTGACCCGGCCCCTCCGCCTGTATTTTCAGCGGCGGTAGCGGCATTATCTGCTGTGTCGCTCATACAAGACTCCTTATAAACTTCTTTAACTCTAAAATATCTAATAATAGGTCGGTTCGATGATATAATAGAGCATATTCCTTGTCAATAGTGATTTTCAATAAGTTTTTTACTCATCTATTATCCGTACAGCCCCTGTATCCGCGGAAGAAGCATGTTCAGCGTATATTTTCAGCGAATTCGAGACAATCCTGTTCCGGCCGCGGGGCGTAAAAGCCTTTTTTCCCCGCCGCAGCTCTTCGTTCCGCCTGGTTTCCAGTTCCTCCGGGTCAATTTTTACATTGATGCTCCGCTTCGAAATATCGATTTCGATCCTGTCACCGGTACGGAGCAGCCCCACGGCACCTCCGGCGGCGGCCTCGGGAGAAATATGTCCGATGGAAAGTCCGGATGTTCCACCTGAAAACCTTCCGTCCGTCATGAGAGCGCACGCTGAACCCAAATGCCTCGATTTTAAATACGATGTGGGGTACAGCATCTCCTGCATACCCGGACCGCCCTTCGGCCCTTCGAAGATAATAACCACAACGTCGCCTTCCATCACCTCGCCGGTCAGGATGCCGTCGCATGCCGCGTCCTGGGACTCATATACCCGCGCCGGTCCGGAAAAGGTAAACATTCCTTCATCCACGCCGGCGGTTTTCACGATGCAGCCGTTTTCCGCGATATTTCCGAACAGTACCGCCAATCCGCCTTCGGTGCTGTAGCAGTGGTCGATATCCCGAATGCAACCGCCGCTTCTGTCTCTGTCCAGTTCCTCATACCGCGCGTTCTGAGACCCCAGGGCCAGGTTTCTTCCCCGTCTTCCGGGCGCGCATTCGTAGAGCTCCACCGCTTCTTCGCTTACACTTACCCTCGAGAGATCGTACCGGTCCAGGGCTTCCGGCATGGGCAGGCCGTCGACCCGGCAGACGTCGGTATTCAGCAAACCGGCACGGTCGAGTTCCCCTAAAATCGAATGGATCCCACCTGCCCGGTTTACATCTTCGATATGATATGCCGAACTCGGAGCAACCTTACAGATATTCGGTACTTTCCGGGAAAGCGCGTCGATATCGGACATGCTGAAATCGACGTCCGCCTCCCGCGCGACGGCTAACAGATGGAGGACCGTGTTCGTAGAACCTCCCATGGCGATATCCAATGCCATGGCGTTGATAAACGCGTTTTTCGAGGCTATCGAGCGGGGAAGGACCGATTCATCCCCCTCGTCATAGTACAGTTTGGCCATTTGGACGATACGGCGGGCGGCCGTTTCAAAGAGCAGTTTCCGTTTTACGTGGGTCGCCACAACGGTGCCGTTTCCCGGAAGGGCCAAGCCTAATGCCTCGTTTAAGCAGTTCATGGAATTCGCGGTAAACATACCGGAACAGCTGCCGCAGGTAGGGCACGCCGATTCTTCGAGCTCTTGCACTTCATCATCGGAAACGGTTTCGTCGGCGCTCATTACCATTGCGTCAATTAAATCGTACTTTTTTCCTTTAATTTCTCCGGCTTCCATTGGACCGCCGGAGACAAAAATTGCCGGTATATTCAGGCGCATGGCCGCCATCATCATCCCCGGTGTAATTTTATCGCAGTTACTGATACAAAGCAGTGCGTCGATCCCGTGGGCATTGCACATATATTCCACGCTGTCGGCGATAAGCTCCCGGGAAGGAAGTGAATACAGCATTCCGTCGTGCCCCATGGCAATCCCGTCGTCGATGGCTATGGTATTGAATTCGGCGGCAAAATATCCTTCATCTTCGATAATTTTTTTCAAGTCCTGACCGATTTCATGAAGATGCACGTGCCCCGGAACAAACTGGGTAAAGGAATTGACAATTCCGAATATCGGCTTCCCGAAATGTTCCGGTTTCATGCCGTTTGCCCGCCACAGGCTCCGCGCACCGGCCATTCTTCGTCCCTCTGTACTTACTTCGCTGCGTAATTGTTTTTTCATGTTCCTCCGTCTCCTGTTCTGCTTCCACACTACACGATTTTTTTATACAATTGCAAGAAGAGGAGGAATGAAAATGATAGTTCGCGGAATTACCGTATATGTAAAACCTGAATCGGTCGTCGCCTTTCGGGAGGCCACACTCAACAACAGGGCGGGATCGGTCCTGGAACCCGGGATCTTTCGATTTGACGTACTGCAGTCCGATGAAGACGAAACCGTTTTTTACCTCTACGAAGTGTATCGAGACGAGGCCGCGGCGGCGGCCCATAAAACCACGGCTCATTATAAAAAATGGAAAGAAACGGTTGAACCGATGATGGCCGCCCCCCGGGAAGGGAAGGCTTTTACTCCGATAGCCCCCGAAGACCCTTCAGAATGGTAAGGTCCTTCGGGCGCAGGACCGGGACCGAAGGCGGAAGGACGCGGAGCGTGACGGGAAAATCCTCCTTTTTCAGCGGTATGACTTCACCGTCGTGCTGAAAAAGCATGGCACCTGAAAAATTGACGGACATTTCCCGTGCTTCATACATCGTCACCTCATCTAAGGCAGTGTGCTCCCCTTTGTAGAGGATTTCTTTAACGGTAAACTTCCGGCCTAGTTTCATTCTGCCGATGGTACAGACATTTTCTCGTCCCGGCAGTACCAGTTTGCCGCCGCCGTAGGTCCGGTTTCCGCTTACTCCCATCGCGAGAAGGAGTACGACGGGATTGTCCGTATGGGTTTCTCCGTTGTAATCGGTATAGCGGAGTTCCAGCGGGACCATATCAACTGAAAATTCATAAAACAGGGCGGCCACGTCAACCATCACCGAATAGAACGACCCCGGAATAATCCGTTTCAGCTTGTTCGTTTTATCGGTAACGTAGGCGTCTAAACCGAAACTCGCGATATTTGTCGCGTACTTTCGTATTCCCGATGCTGAATCGATCTGCATGAGGGGGATTTTTGCCGCGGTACATTCGGATGAACACACGGTAAAAGCGGTGTCCATTGTATCGGCATCGAGCCCGTCATTTCCGGTGCCCATGGGCATCCGAAACAGGACGATATTGTTCCCGTTTCCGCTTTCCCGTATGTAGCGATGGACCTCCGATGCGGCTTCCGTCGCCGTGCCGTCGCCTCCGGCGGTTATGAACAGTATCTTTTTCTCGGCAGCCTCCGAGGAAATAACGCCCCGGACAATGGTTTCACAGTCCCCCGCGGAATGGGTCCGGTGTATATGAATGTGTTCTTTCGAAAGCATCACCCTGCCCGTATCCGCCTGCCGTCTGTGCGCTTCGAGTTTGTCTACCGCATCGGCAAATACCGAATGCCTGGCAAAACCGCCTGCTACGGGGTTTGCGATAATGTGTATCTCATCAAACCCCGCCGCTGCGGGCTGTGTCGAAATAAATTCCGCGAAATTGCCGATAAATTGTTCCATATACATGCCCCCGGTCCCTTACGAAAGGAGGCCCTGAATAATGAGTTCCACCGCGTCATCCTCCGACAGCCCCCGGGACATGAGGGTTTGCAGCTGTTTTGAATCGACACTGCCGATCGCCGCTTCATGGGTTACATGCGCTTTCGGATTGTTCACCTGCACAATCGGTATCGCCCGTGCCACCGCGCTGTCCTGCACGATCTCCTTGCAGTCCACATGGCCAACCGCGTAGGGAGCGTCCGCGGAAAGGTCGTTGTAAATCTCTGCATAGGAGTTGTCCCGCAGGGCAATGTGGGAAATAAGCACCCCCTTAGCGTGTTCACCTACTAATTTCCCCGCCTCCCGGATTTTTACAATATCGTTACCGGTAGCGTTAATTCGGGCCTTCATCTCCAAGGTACTGTATGCTTCACAAACCGTTGCATAATCGATATCCATCAGCCCGACCCGTCCTTTCAGCAGTTCGAACTCGGTGGAAAAGTACGCACCTTCTTCGAGAACTATTTCCGCCTTCGGAATTACCTTAATGCCGCCGTAGTCGCCGTGTACGTGCCGCTCGAAATAGGAGTATCTTCCGTTTTTCTTTACCCGGATAGCGGCATTCATCAAATGCTCTACATCCTTAGCATTCGGGAATGTACAGTGGGCAAGAAATGACGCTTCTGCCTCCTCGCCTATTTCGATGTCCATTTCAATCCGCTGTATTCCACTTTCCGGAATCATCCCGAAACAGAGATGAACGGGGTTTTCGAGTTTCACTCCCGGGGCCACCCGCAGCCGCGCGGAAACTCCCTCGTCCTGCTCCTCGGCGTCAATTGTCAGCCCCTCGACGAGGGTCGACTGAAGGACCTTGTTTCCGTGTATTTCCACGTGCGCCGTGTTCGGTCCGAAGTGTTTATGCATCCGGATGGACGCGAGCATTTCTTCGATTATCTGTTCGTTACCCATTTTCCGCCTCTAGTGTGTCCGGATTGTTTTTATGGGTACAGGGAATACACTTCCCTTTGAAATAAGCGCTCATCCGTTCCGCCGTTCCCTGATCGACTACCCGCCCGTGGCAGAGGAGGAACGCATGATCAGCCTCCTGAAGGACCCTGGCACTGTGGGTAATGAGTATGACCGTCGTACCCCGCTGTTTGAATTCGTGGATGATGTGAAAAATATATTCAATGGCGTCGGTATCGATACCGGAATCGGGTTCATCCATTAAAACGATCTTCGGTTCCATCACGAAAATCGACGCCACTTCAATCCGCTTCCGCTCTCCGCCGCTTAAGGTTTTATCCACCGCTCTGGACAGATAGCGTTTTGGTTCTAGGCCTACCTTCTCGAGGGCGTTTGCAATGACCGCTGCCTGATCGTTTTTCGCGGCGCCCTGCAAAAACGCATCCACGGTAATACCTGTAAACCTCGCCGGCTCCTGCCATGCCAGCGTTATGCCCCGCTTTGCCCGTTCATAAATCGGCAGATCGGATATATTCTCGTTCCCGAACATGACCCTTCCATCATGGTCGAGATATTCCGGCAGTCCCATAATTGTCTGCGCCAGCGTCGATTTCCCCGCGCCGTTCGGCCCGACGATGGCATGAATATGGCCGTCCCAAAAATCTATATCGACATTTTGTAATATTTTTTTATCGTCGAAGGACAATGATAAATTTTCCACACGAAGCATTCCCATGGGCTTCTCCTCTGTTTGCACTATATTTTTTCAGGTATCCCTGTCAGAAGTTCAGTGTAATACCGTTCTTCCAATTTTTCTTCCGAAACACCAAGGTCCCGAAGAACGGCAAGGACTTCCTCTTGTGCCGCCGCCTGCACGTCTTTTTCCGCGGAGCTTACCAGTTTTTCTATCTCGACAAACCAGCCGAGGCTTTCCACGCGGCTCAACTCCACGGTTATTTCTCCGGCTGTAAAAACCTCGCTTTTTTTTACTTTCTTCATATAAACCGGGCAGTTGAATTCCCGCATAAAGCGGAGAAAATTCTCGGCATCGGAAACGGAAAATTCAATTTCCAAGTTTTTTTCAATTCCCTTTTCCCGGGACTTTTTTTTCATCGTAACGATCGTTTTAGAAGGCTGTTTCCTAACGCGGAACGTTTCTTTCCTGCCGGGGAATTGATAGTAGGTATCGTTTTTGGTGTACTCGTCGGTAAAGGTATACTTCTCCCGCAGCTTTTTCCGCATCTCCTCCGGGTTATCAATCCAGGCTTTGCATTCGATTTCGTACATATCGTTCATAATTTGTAAGGATTATCCTACTTCCAGTTCAAAACACCGGGATCGTAGTCCTTCGGCGGAATGAAGCCCAGCAATTCCATTACTGTCGCGGCTAAAGAGCTTATCCCGAGACCTTCCCGTAATTCCAGTTTGTATTCTCCGTTATAGTCGGGATCGTAGATAATACAGGGTACCGGATTGAGAGAATGTGATGTCTTTGCCTGCGGTTTTCCGTTTTCCTTCAGTTTTACAGCGCCCGTTTTTTTGTCGTGTTCAAACATGTCGTCCGAGTTGCCGTGGTCCGCGCTGACAATCATTACCCCGCCGGCCTTTTTTACCGCCTTCATCAATCTTCCGAGTCCCAAATCCAGGGCCTCCATCGCGCAGAGGACCGCCTCGTAAATTCCCGTGTGGCCGACCATGTCCCCGTTCGGATAATTCAGGCGGATAAAATCGTACGTTCCGCTTTCAACAGCTTCAATTACCGCGTCCGTCAGCTCGGCGCTTTTCATCCACGGCCGCTGCTCAAAGGGAACGATGTCCGAAGTAATTTCTACGTAGTCCTCCAGGGCTTCATCAAACTTCCCCAGCTTGTTGCCGTTAAAAAAATAGGTTACGTGTCCGAATTTCTGGGTTTCACTGATGGCAAGCATTTTTACCTTTTCCTGTACCAGGAATTCGCTCATGGTCCTGTCGATCGACGGAGGTGAAACCAGATACTGTTTCGGTATTTTCAAATCGCCGTCGTATTCCATCATCCCCGCGTACTCGACATCGGGCCGTCTGCCCCGGTCGAATTTATCGAAATCGTCTTCTTCAAAGGCCGAAGTTATTTCAAGGGCCCGGTCCCCGCGGAAATTGAAGAAAATAACGCTGTCGCCGTCGGTAACCGGCCCGACGGGCGTTCCGTTTTCAGCGATAACAAAGGGCGGCAGGTCCTGGTCAATTGCTTCCGTTTCTTTACGGAGCGTTTCGATTGCTTCTTTCGCCGACGGGAAATAGCGCCCTTCTCCGTGTATATGCACCGCCCAGCCTTTTTTTACCATGTCCCAGTTCGCGCCGTAACGGTCCATGGTAATGACCATCCGCCCTCCTCCCGAAGCAATGCGGAAATCGGCACCCGTTTCATTCAGCTTCTTCAGGTATTCTTCAAACGGTTCGATATACTCGAGGGCCGATGTTTCTCCGACGTCCCTCCCGTCGAGAAGGGTGTGGATCCGTGCCGTCTGAACACCCTCTTCCAGCGCCTTTTCCAGCATAGCTTTTACATGGTCCAAGTGGCTGTGTACGTTGCCGTCGGAAAACAAGCCGATAAAATGGAGTTTCCCCCCGCTGTTCTTGACGTTTGCAACCAGTTTTTTCCACACATCACCTTCAAATATTTCACCGTTTTTAATTGCCGCATTGACCCGTTTCGCTCCCTGCGCGAAAACACGGCCGCAGCCGATCGCGTTGTGTCCAACTTCGCTGTTTCCCATGTCGTCGTCGCTTGGAAGTCCCACCGCGGTACCGTGTGCTTTCAGCTTTGTATGGGGACATACCGCGTGAAGCGCGTCCAAGTATTCCGTTCTCGCTTCCAGCACACCGTCTCCTTCCGCATATTTACCGTATCCCACGCCGTCCATAATGACCAGGACAACGGGTCCTTTTCTCTTTTGAAATGCCGTTGATGTAACCAGTGGTTCTACCATTTTTCATTCTCTCCTCAAAACTGCTACAGGCAGAGTAGTCTAAATTCCCGCAACAATCAATATTATAAGATACGAAGCAGATCGTCGGCCGTAAAGACAGGCTTTTTGCAGGTAAAATTCTCACACACATACGCCGCCGCACCGGCATCCGGAAAGGGATATGCTTCCGTGTATGGAGCTATTTTCCCGAGTTCCGCCGCGGTGTCCGGCGTTTTAAGAAGAACGACACTCCCCGGCCCGAGTTTTTTACCCGCCGCAACCGCCATTTCCCGGGCCGCGGCATCTTCTCCGGCAATAACAAGCTCCTTCGGTCCTTCCGTTATTGCATGCAGGGATGCAAGGAGCATGGCAAAGGCATGGGGATGCCCGGTTAGTTTATCCATGGCCGTTTCGATAATTCCTTCGCTTATGCCGCCGTATTTCTCCTTCCCGGTAAGCCGGAACAGGAGCGCCCCGTTTTCCGCCATTACCGAGTTTCCCGACGGCACCGCGTTGTCGATGAGTTCCTTTTTCCGTATCAGCAGGTTATCCTGTCCGGAAGCGCTTACGTAAAAGCCGCCGTTCTGTTCATCTAAAAAATAGCGGGCGGCGCAGTCCATAAACGATACCGCTTCCGCCAGATAGAAGGGTTGAAACCCCGCCCGGTACAGCTCGAGCAGGCCCCGTATTAGGAAAGCGTAATCGTCAATCATCCCGATTGTACCTTTGGTCCCCATCCTGTATGAGTGCAGGAGACCGCCGTCTTCGGTTTTCATTTCCGAAAGGAAAAAACCGGCCGCGTCGGCCGCGGCGGAATAATAATCGGCATTGTCGAACACCCGCGCCGCCTTTGCCAATGCGTAGATAAGGAGGCCGTTCCAGTCGGTGAGAATTTTGTCGTCCTTGTGGGGCCGTACCCGCTCCTCCCGGTATGCATAGAGCCGCTGCCGTATTTTTTCCAGTTTTTCTTCCCCTCCGGGCGGTTTCTCTCCCGGGCCGGTAAACAGAATATTTTCGCCGGTTTTTACCTGCCGTGCTTCGTCGAAAAAGTTACCCTCCTCCTGAAGCTGAAAATAGTCCGCGTACTCCTTCCACTCCGGTCCAAGGAGTCGGTAAAACTCGCCGTAATCCCAGAGGTAGTACTTGCCTTCAACGCCTTCGCTGTCCGCGTCCTCGGCTGAATAAAAGGCCCCTTCGGGAGACCGCATGTCCCGAAGCAGATATTCAATAATTTCTTCCGCTGTTTTTCGATACTGCATGTCGCCGGTACCGAGATAGGTTTCGGTATAGGCCAGCAAAAGCATGGCCTGGTCGTAGAGCATCTTTTCAAAGTGGGGGACTTTCCATTCCCGGTCGGTGGAATAGCGGTGGAAACCGAAACCGATATGGTCGTGTATACCGCCGGCCCGCATCCGCTGCAGCGTGGATTCGGTCATTTCCAATGCCCGCCGCTCACCGGTTTCACCGTAATACCGAAGGAGAAAAAGCAGGTTGTGCGGCTGGGGGAATTTCGGCTTCCCGCCGAACCCGCCGTACTCCGTGTCGTACTGTTTTGCCAGCAGTGAAAATGCCTTGCCATAGATCGTACGCAGACGCGGGGAGACCGCATCGAGTGATTCCACGGTAAAGGATGCCGCCGCCTCGGCATTGTGCTCCTTCAGCGCCTGCACGATCCTTTCACCGCTTTCGAGAACTTCCTCCCTCCGTTCTTTCCATGCCGTTTCTATCTTCGGGACAAGGGTAAGCATCCCCGTCCGGAAGGTATTTCCCTCCTTTGGAATATAGGTTGCCGCGAAAACAGGTTTCAAATCGGGAGTCAGGATAAGGTTCAGCGGCCAGCCTCCGCTCCCGGTAAGCAGCATGGCCGCTTCCATGTACATTGCATCGATGTCGGGGCGTTCCTCCCGGTCTACTTTGATGGAAATAAAGGCCCGGTTCATCAGTTCGGCCGCTTCTTCGTCTTCGAATGATTCCCGCTCCATCACGTGGCACCAGTGGCAGGTGGAATAGCCGATGGAGAGAAATATCAGCTTGTCCTCTTTTTTAGCCGCTTCAAATGCGTCTTTTCCCCAGGGATACCAGTCCACCGGGTTATGCGCATGCTGCAGCAGGTACGGACTGCTTTCCTCCGAAAGTCTGTTTGTATATTTTTCTTGCTGTTTACTTTTCATAATAGTACCTTATATATATAGTAATTATTTTATCGTAAAAAGAAAAGGAAAGAGAAACAAATACGATAAGGAGGAGAAGATGATGGCTGATGTACAAACAACATATCTCGGACTGAAACTGAAAAATCCGGTACTTGCCGGAGCAAGTACGATGACGAAAAATATCGACGTTATAAAAAAACTCGAGGATTCCGGAGCCGCGGCAATTGTGACCGCATCCTTGTTCGAGGAGGAAATAAACTTAGAACGGTTTAAATTCGAAGAGGACCTGGAAAAGTTCAATGAAAAGCATCCCGAAATGATCAACATCTTCCCGCAGCTCGAGCACGCGGGCCCGGATGAACATCTGATGTGGGTCAGGAAGGCAAAGGAAAGTGTCTCCATTCCCGTTATCGGAAGTCTCAACGCGGACAATGTTGAAACGCTCACGGACTACGCGAAAAAGATGGAGCAGACCGGCGTCGATGCTTTAGAGATAAACCTGTACCGCTTCCCCGCTTCGGAAGAGAATGCCGCGGCCGATATTGAAGCGGAACAATTAAAACAGATGCAGGCTTTGATCGGTACCGTATCGATACCCGTCAGCGTAAAGCTCAGCCCGTTTTATACAAACCCCCTTCATTTTATATCTGCATTGGACCGGCAGGGCATTGACGGATTCGTTCTGTTCAACAGGTTTTTTCAGCCCGATATCGACATCGAGAAAGAAAACAACACCTTTCCGTTTTACTTAAGCAATCGGGAGGACAGCCGGCTTCCTCTCCGCTACACCGGCATTCTGCACGGCGGCCTTACGGGCGATATCTGCGGCAGCACCGGCATTATGAACGGAAAAGACGCGGTAAAAATGCTCCTCGCGGGCGCGTCCTGCGTGCAGGTTGTAAGCACGCTCTACAAGAACAAGATAACGGTTATAGAATCAATCGTAAAAGGAATCGAAACCTGGATGGACAAGAAAGGATACGGAAGCATCAACGACTTCCGGGGAAAGCTGAGTAAAAAGAACAGCAGCGACCCGGCGGTATACAAACGCGCCCAGTATGTAAAACTGCTGTTGAATCCGGACATTATTACTGAAAACTATCCCGTGATGTAGCAAGTCCCTCACCGCAATAAAAAAGCCTTCCGTTAATTGGAAGGCTTCTTCAACT